>JALZAE010000407.1 GCA_030948535.1 Gemmatimonadota bacterium
ATCAAGCATTCACGTTCTACCGTACACGGATCTGGAGGCCTTAAGAAATGCGTTTTATCGGACGTGCGCTCCTCGCGAGCGCGTTTGTCCTCGGCGCCTGCGGCGGCGACAAGACGGCGACCACGGATACGGCCAAGGCCGTTCTCCCGACGCCGGCTGCGACTGGTGCTTCGGCGGCTGCGATGCCTGCGACACCGGGTGCCGCCCCCACGACTGGCGCCATGATGCCCATCACCGGCAAGACGGTTGAAGTCAAGATGGTCGGCGATGCGCAGGGCTATCGCTTCGAGCCGGCCGCGATCACGATCAAGCAGGGCGACGGCATCAAGTTCACCGTCGTCTCCATGCCGCCACACAACATTGCGTTCGATCCCGCCACGGTCCCCGCGGCCGGCAAGAATCAGCTGATGGCGAACATGAAGGATCAGATGCAGCCGCTGTCGAGCCCGTTCCTGCTCAACCCGAACGACAGCTACACGATCTCGTTCGCCGGCGTCGCGCCGGGCACGTATCCCTTCAATTGCACGCCGCACCTCGCGATGGGCATGAAGGGAACGATCACGGTGCAGTAAGCTCGCGCCGCGCTGTACCGTCGTGCAGAATGGGGTGAAGGCGACATGCTTTCACCCCATTCTTTTTTCTCCGACTCCATGCTCTGGCTCGGCATCATCACCTTTCTCGCGGGCGCGGCACTCATCTGGGCCACGCGCCGCCGCGAGCCCACGACATCGCTGTCACTTCGCCGACTCGCCTTCGGCGTCACGGCGCTCGGACTCGGCACGCTCTCGATGACGCAGCCCGGTCCGATCTGGATCGCCGCGTCGATCGTGTGCAGCACGGTTGCGATAGGCTTCATCGGGAGCGTGCTCTGGGGAATGCTCACCGCCAAGCGCTGAGGCTTGAGCCTCGAGCCGCGAACGAGCAGCATTGTTCGCATGACTCGTCACCTCATCGCAGCAACGCTCGCCGCCGTGATCGCACCGGCGGCGTACGCGCAAAACCCGCCTGCGGCACAGCCATCAGTGCCCGCGCCCACGACCATCGCCTCGAAGACCGCGGGGCTCGAGCGACACGACGGACTGATCCCCGTCTATCTCGACAATCGCGCCGGCAAGATCCTGCTCGAGATTCCGCGCGACTCCATGCGCGTGCTGATGTTCGTCACGCAGGCGACGGGACTCGGCTCCAACCCGGTCGGCATCGACCGAGGTGCCAGCGGCGCTGATCAGGTCACGCGCTTCGAGCGCAATGGCGACCGCGTGCTGGTGATCTTCGAGAACTGGAAGTACCGCAGCTCATCGCGCGACAACCCGGCGCACGTGCGCAGCGTCGCCGAGTCCTTTCCGACGAGCACGGCCGGCGCGATGCCGATCGTGGCAAACGAGTCCGGCCGACTTCTCGTCGACGCGACCGACTTTCTGGTCAAGGACTGGACCGATGTCGTCGGCACACTCGCGCGCGGCGACCAAGGCGCGTATTCGCTGGCGCGCGATCGCTCGGGCGTCAATCGCGCGCTCACCAACGCGTATCCCGGCAACACCGAGATCGATCTCTCGCTCACCTTCGTTGCCGGCGGGCGTCCAGGCGGAATCGTGAGCCAGGTCGCGCCGGATGGACGCTCGGTGACGCTGCGCGAGCACGTCTCCTTCGTGAAGCTCCCCGATGACGGCTACCGGCCGCGCGAGCTCGATCCGCGCGTGGGATTCTTCGGCATCACCTTCAAGGACTACGCGCAGCCGATCCAGGCGCCGCTCGACCGCCGGTACATCGCGCGCCACCGTCTCGAGCGCGTGAATCCGAGCGACCCGAACAGTCCGATCAAGAATCCGATCATGTACTACGTCGATGCGGGAATGCCGGAGCCCATCCGTACCGCGGCGTTGCAGGGCGCGAAGTTCTGGGAGCAGGCGTTCGATGCGGCGGGACTCAAGGGCGGCTTCAAGGTCGCGCTGCTTCCCGAGGGTGCCGACCCGATGGATGCGCGCTACAACATCGTGCAGTGGGTGAATCGCAACGAGCGCGGCTGGTCGATCGGTGGCTCACTCGGCGATCCGCGCACGGGTGAAATCCTCAAGGCGATGGCGCGGATGGATTCGCATCGCAATCGCACGGCCTACAACCTCTACGCCGCGCTTGTCGGCGCCGAGCCGG
The DNA here is from genome assembly GCA_030948535.1 of Gemmatimonadota bacterium. Lineage (GTDB taxonomy): Bacteria > Gemmatimonadota > Gemmatimonadetes > Gemmatimonadales > Gemmatimonadaceae > JALZAE01. Next base: position 2,152 of record JALZAE010000407.1, read on the forward strand.
CGGCGGCGGACACCGCCTTCGTACTCGGCCGCGTGCGGCAGGTGACGGCACACGAGATGGGGCACACGCTCGGCATGGCGCACAACTACATCGCGTCGACCTACGAGCGCGCATCAGTCATGGATTACCCGGCGCCGCGCGTCACGCTCGACAAAGCCGGCAATGTCGATGTGAGCCAGGCGTATGCGCCCGCGGCGGGCTCGTACGATGTATGGGCGATCCGATGGGCGTACGGGATCTTCCCGCCCGGCAGCGAGCAGGATTCGTTGCGAGCGATCGTGAGCGAAGGACTGAAGAAGGGCTACCTCTTCCTCAGCGACAACGATGCGCGCCCCGACTATGCCAGCGATCCACGCGTCAATCTGTGGGACGATGCCTCGACGGCGGCCGGCTTCTTCAAGACGCAGAGCGATGTGCGCCGAGTGGCGATCATGAAATTCGGCTTGCGCAACATCCGCGCGGGCGAGCCGGTCGCGCTGCTGCAGGAGCGCTTCGTTCCGCTCTACTTCTTCCACCGGTTCGCGATCAACTCGCTCGCCAAGACCATCGGCGGCGTCGAGTACGCCAACGCCATCGCCGGCGACGGACAACAGGAGACGCGAGTGGTCGGCGCCGCCGAACAGCGCAGAGCGCTGGCGATGCTCACCGCGGCGCTCTCCCCGAAAGAGTTGGCGATCCCCGACACGGTGCTCACGCTCCTCGGGCCGCGGCCGTTCGACTATCCGCCGTACGTCGAGCTTTTCCGCACGCGGACGTCACCCGTGTTCGACGAATTTGGCGCGGCGCGCACGCTGTCGCAGATGATCGTCGAGGGCGCGCTGCAGCGCGACCGCGCCGCGCGTCTGGTGCAGCAAGCGGCGCACGACAAGTCGCAGCTCACGCTCGACGAGGTGATCGATGGGATGGTCGCCGCGACCTGGAACGCCACATCTACCTCGCCGAAGGAGCAGGCACTCGCCCGTGCGTCGAGCCGGGCCGTCGCCGATGTGCTGCTCGACCTCGCCGCCGACAAGCGGGCCGCACCCGAAGCGCGAGCGATGGCCGAGTACAAGATCGCGCGTCTGCGCGACATCGCCCGCACGCGCGCTGCCGCCGGCGAGCCGATGGCGCGCGCGCATTGGTCCTTGATCGCCGGCGACTTCACGCGCTGGATCGAGCGGCGGGAGCTGCCGACTCCGACCCCGGCGTTGTTGGCGCCGCCCGGGGATCCGTTTGGCGACGATGAGCCGATGTAAAGGGGGCAGGTGTCACCTGCCCCCAGCCCCACTCCATCAGCGGCTATACGTGAACCGCACGAAGTAAAACGCTCCATTGAATCCGAATGGCGAGATGCCGCTGCAGGGAAAAATTCCGGAGTTCGACAATACCGGCATGTTCTCGTCGGGGTAGATGTCGAAGATGTTGTCGGCGCCGACGGTGGCGGTGAGGTGGCGGAAGAACTTGTACGAGACGTTGAGGTCGCTGATTCCGTCCCATCGGTGACAGTGGCGCGCGGAAAATTCACTGAGGGAGCAAGCGCCTGAAGAATCTGCGCCGTCTCGGTGCGGCCGGTGAGTTTTACCTCTTCCGACGTAAACACATTGATCGGCGCGGGCGCGTCGAGCACCGTACGATCGTTGCGACGTGTGCCGGTGACGACTACCTCATTCAGGTCGGTCGCCGCGCGCGCGAGCACGAAGCCCTTGCTCGTGGTCTGGCCGGCGATGATGGTGACGCTGTCGCGAAGCTGGGCGTAGCCGATGTAGCGAACGCGCACCTCATAGCGTCCGGCCGGAAGCACGATCCGGTAGAACCCACCCGCGACGAGCGCACGGCGCGATGACAACTGAAGGACACGAAGCGCACCTCAAAAAAACAGGGAACGAGTGAAGCCCAAGGCTGCCTGACCGTCTCGCCTGACAATAGTGCGAATGGGAGTTGGGGGCTTTGGGGTTCGGAGGTTGGCGCAGAGCGGCTTTCGCGTGAAACTCACAAAGCGTCCGACGGCGTGCGTATCGCGAGCCGGGTGACGAGTATTAGATCGTCAGCGCTCACGTCCAACCTTCGGCCTCCAAGCCTCAACCCCCAAGTCATCAGTGCCCCTCGATCCCCTCATGACCTCCGAAATGCCCCGTCCTCAACTGTTCGAGGAAGAGCGGGGCGACGGGCGCATCGCGTGGGTGAGGGCACGGTGGCTGCGCGCGCGCGCGCGCAACGTCAGACGGCAGCCATTCCTGATCGCTGTGATCGCGACGACGGTGTTTCTGATCGCGTTGCTAAGCCTGGTCGTCGCGCCGCGCGGGTCGCGCCGGATCACGACGGCGACGCGGGCGCAACCCGTACGCCCAGATACTGCATCCCCTAACGCGCTGCTTCGCTCGACCGTCGCCGCTTCCGCCGATGTCGCGTCGAGACTCGCCGCAGCGCGTGAGCACAACGCGCAGCGCGCGCTCGCGCTGCGGCCGGCCTCGGACACATTCCCGGCAGAGGTGCGGGCACGACGCGATTCGCTCATCGCGCGGCGCGTCGCACTGTCGCAACTTCTCGGGCATGCGGAAACGGCGCCCCTGCCCGCATCGTATCACGCGCTCGCCGCGTCACCGGACCTCGCCGCCGATCCGCGTGTGAAGATCCTGCTCGACTCATTGACTGAGGTGGAGCGGTCGCGCGAAGCGTACTCGGCCACCGGCTTGGTCGACGCCTACTTCATGTCGCTCACCGCACGCGGGACGGAGATCGGCAAGTCGATTCGCGCGATTGGCGCCGGCCGCCGCGATGCGCTGCGCGCCGAGGCCGAGGCCATCTCGCCGCCGATGCCGGCGCGCACGTCGGTCGCGCCGCCGGCCGACACCGTACCGCTGCTCGTCGCGCGGGACAGCGTCGCGCTGCAGCTGGAGCACGCGCAGTTGGCGGCGCAGCAGGCACTCGCGCGCAACCGTGCCGCCGATTCGGCGCTGGTCAGACAACGCGAAGCCGCATCGGCAGGCGCGCCGCCGATTGCCATGCTCGGGGCCGCGCTCGCGATCGGATTCGCGGTAGCGTTCGCCGTCGCGCTCGCGCGTGAGATCGCACGACCGCGCGTCGGCAATGCACGGGAAGCGGAGCGCGCGACCGGCGCGCCCGTGCTCGCACGCATCGACACGCGCTCTATGCGACACGAGCTTTCACGACGCCGCGCGGACCGCGACATCTCGCCGCTGATCGACAAAGTCGGCGACAACTATCGCGCGATCTATACGCAGCTCGTCGACCCGGTCTCTCGGCGCGCCGCCGTGGCGGTTACGGGCGATGATCCGTTGACGACCGCCGTCATCGCCATCAACATGGCCGCTGCCGCCGCGTCGCAGGCGCCGGCGACCCTGCTGCTCGACGCCGACGCCGCGCATCCCTTCGCCGCGAACATCGCTCGCGTGCGGCCGTCGCCCGGGCTCACCGACGTCATCGCCGCGCGCGTCGACTGGTCCGAGACGATCGCCAGCGCGCTCGTCGGACGCGACGTCACGATCGACGTGCTCCCGAGCGGTCATGTGAATGCGGAGCTGAGCGATCGCGAGTTGGCGGTGGCGTTGCGTCTCGAGCTCAACCATCTGCGCGCGCGCTACGACACGGTTGTCGTGAGCGCGCCACGTATCCTCTCGGTGCGTGCCGCGGAAGGTGTCGGCGGCGCGGTGATCTGCGCGCGTACCGCGCGCACG
>JALZAE010000449.1 GCA_030948535.1 Gemmatimonadota bacterium
GATCCGCGCGTATCCGAAGTCCTCGCCATCATCACGGACGACTTTCACGCCGGCTTGCTCCCAGCGGGAGTAACGCCCATTCGCGTTCGGCCATGCGATTGGGTGACGCACCTCGCGCGCGAAGTACCGCGCGCGGCCGAGTCTTGCAACGCCGACATCATCTTCGCTCCGAATGCGCTCGCGCCGCGTGATCCGCGCGCTGTGCTCTATTTCCAGGATCTGCGCCACTTCCGAGTGGCTCCGGGCGCGATACCGAGCGCTCCGGAGATCGCGTGGCGCGCCGCGCGATCCGCGTGGCGCCGGTACGCCGCGCAGCCGGCACTCCTCGCCGTCGCGGTTTCGGCCGATATCTCGAGCGAAGTCATCGCGCGCGTCCCGTTGCCGCTGGCGACGATTCCGAACGGCGTCGACGTCAAAGGACATCGCTGGGAAGGCACTGACGACCGCGTCTACGTGATGGGTGGAATCGGCACGCGTAAGAACAGCGTCACAGCGGTGTACGCGTGGGCCGAAGTGCTGCGGCGTGGCGCGGGTGGCGACACCATGCTCGAGATCGGAGGCTGTGAGCCTGCTTGGCGTCGCGATGAACTGCGCAGTCTCGCGAGCGCGCTCGGCATCGCCAACCGCGTACGAGTGAAGGGAACGATGCCGCGTGACGAGTATCTCGCGAACTCGGCCCTGTCGCGCGTCTCGGTTTCCTGCAGCACGTTGGAGGCGTTCGGGCTGCCGGTCGCCGAGGCGCTGCTGATGGGCGCACCCGTGTTGTGCAGCGATATTCCCGCGCATATCGAGCTCGTGCGCCGCGCGAGTGCCGGGACACTCTTTCCCGTGCACAGCCCCGCGGCGCTCGCGGAGGCACTCGTCGAATCGCTGGAAGGGCGGCTCCCGAACCGCGCGACGCCGACGCCGTCCGACTGGAGTTGGTCCGCGCGCGCTTCGGGGCACCTCGACACCTACGCCGCGCTGCTCGGTAGTGGCTCGCATGCGGCGGCACCGTTGGCGGCTGCCTAGCGAGTTGCCGCCGCGCCCAGCGCGGCGCGGTGACATAGCACCCCTCAAATCGTCTGCGAAGTGGACCGGTGCGCATTTGATGCACCGGTAGCTTTTGCGCATATGCGTGCGTGTCGCCGGACGTCAATGCCGACAAATCCTACCAGCAGTACCTCCATCAATCGAAAGCTGAGGCTCGCGTTTGGCGGGGGACTTCTGAGTCTCATCGTCGGCGGCGCGGTATCGTACCGGAGCATCACGGCTCTCCTCAGCGCGTCGCAGTGGGTTGCTCACACACACGATGTGATCGAGACCCTGACGAGCGCGCAGACGGCGTTTCATCAGGCAGAAGTAGCGCAGCGCAACTACCTGATCACCGGCGACCTGCTCGATCTGACGCCGGAGCCCGGTGCCCAGAGAGAAGTGCGCGACGGCCTCCTCGCCGTTCGCCGCCTCACCGCGGACAACGCCGCGCAGCAGGCGCGCCTCGATGCGCTCGTCCCAATGATCGAGCGCCGATTCGCGCGGCTGGAGTACGGTGTCGCCGTCCGCCAGGCGCAAGGACTCGCTCCCGCGGCGTTGATCGTCGGCTCGGACTTGACGAAAGCGCTGCGCGACTCCATTCGCGCCGGCATCATGGCGGTGACGGCCGAAGAGCATCGGCTGTTGGCCGCGCGGGAACTCGAGGAGGCCTCCAGCGTTCGCGCGACGAAGCTCACCATCGTCGTTGGCGCGCTGCTGGCACTCGTGCTCGTACCGCTGTTCTACGTCGTGATCGCTCGCGATGTCGAAGAGCGGAAGCGCGCCGCCGAGGCGATTCGTGAGAGCGAGCGAAAGTATCGCACGGTCGTCGAGCAGGCGTCGGACGGCATCATTTTGGCCGACGCCTCCGGCACGATCGTCGACGTCAATCGGCGCGCGTGCGAGATCACGGGGTACGCGCGCGAAGAGCTCACCGGCAAGACGTTCGCCGATCTGATTCCACCCGAGGAGCTCGCGGTCTCGCCGATCCGCTTCGCGCACATCGCGGAGTCGAAGCACCTGATGGCCGACCGGACCATGCGCTGCAAGAACGGCTCGGAGATCCTCGTCGAGGCCAGCACCACGATGCTCGACGATGGTCGCATCCAGACGGTCCTCCGCGACATCACTGCGCGCCGCCGCGCCGAGCAGGCGGTGCGCGAGAGCGAGCGCCGCTTTCGCGAAATCCTCGAAACGGTGCGATCCGTTGCCGTCTGTCTCGACGTGCACGGCAACGTCACCTTCTGCAACGACTCGCTGCTCGCACTCACCGGCTGGCAACGCGATCAAGTGGTCGGCCGCAACTGGTTCGAGACCTTCGTGCCGGCGCGCAATGAGATCGGACCGATGGTATTCGAGGCGATGACCCGCGGCGGCATCCTCGCGCACTACGAAAGCGAGATCCTGACCCGAGAGGGCGAGCGGCGTCTCATCTCGTGGGACAATACGGTGCTCCGCAACTCGACCGGCCAGATGATCGGCACGGCGAGCCTCGGCCAGGACATCACCGACCGGCGCCGCGCGCAGGAAGCGCAGGCACGACTCACCACGATCCTCGAGGCGACGCCGGATCTCGTCGCCATCTGGACCGTCGATGGACACGTGCTGTACCTGAACCGCGCCGGACGTCGCATGCTCAACATCGGCGACGAAGAGACCGGCGCCGGCTTCACCATCGGCGCGCTGCAGCCGCATTGGCAACGCGACGTAGCGCTCGGCGAAGCGATTCGGACCGTGCTGCGCGACGGTTACTGGAGCGGCGAGATCACACTGAAGAGCCGCGACGGCCGTGAAGTACCGGTGTCGCAGGTGATTCTGGCGCACAAGTCGCCGGCGGGTACGGTCGAATACTTCTCGACCATCATGCGCGACATCACGGAGCGCAAGCAGGCGGAGGCGACGCTGCGGACTCTGTCGCTCTATGACGAGCTCACGCAACTCTGCAACCGGCGCGGCTTCATGACGCTCGGCGAGCAGGAGCTCAAGGTCGCGCGCCGTGCCAAGAGTCCGACGCTGCTCTTGTACATGGACCTGAACGACTTCAAGTCGGTGAACGACACTTACGGACACGCCGAAGGTGACGCCGCTCTCGTGCGCATCGCGGAGGTGCTGAAGAGCACGTTCCGCGAGTCGGACGTCGTCGCGCGCCTGGGCGGTGATGAGTTTACGGTGCTCGTCGTGAACGCGATCGACGATACGGAAGAGGTCGTGCTGACGCGATTGCGCAATCGCCTGGCCGCGGCCAACGCGCACGCCACGCACCCGTACGAGCTCTCGATCAGCATCGGCATCGCCCGCTTCGACCACGCCGCGCCCCGCACGCTGGACGAGCTACTTCAGGATGCGGACGCCGCGCTCTATCAGCACAAGCGGTCGCGACTGGTCGAGGCGCGGGCCGCGTCGTAGCGGCGGATTGTTGCAAACACTCTTGGGTCTCTGACTCGTTGAACGGCAGCCGCGGATCGAGGCAGATAGATGGGGATACTGTCCGACTTCGAGACTCGAACGAACTGAAAACGAAAGAGCTCCCCGCGATTCGCGAGGAGCTCTTTTTTGTTCCTAAAGGAAGGGCAGTGCGCAGCTAATATTCGTTGTTTGCAGTTGGTATTCAGTGGGCGCCCATTCCCAGTTTGCGCCCAACACCTAACAGCTAGCCCCTAACCCTTAGCAGTTATCTCTGCGCAAACCCCGGCAGGCCCGGGAACTCGAGCAGAATGTACGTCTGCCCATCGTAGCCGTGGCGAAGAACCATCGAGATCTCGAGGGCATCCGTGTCGGGATTGCGGAAGCTCGTGCTCCAGTTCGCGGTCTCGCTGACGGCGCACGACGCGGCCGCCTTGGTGCGCAGCGAGCGGAGTGACGGATAGCGCGCGAGCACTTCACGCTCGATCGCGTTCCACTGCTCGTCGCACTTGTCGGCGGCGACAGCGAAGTGGTACCGGCCGCTGATCAGCTTCTCGGAGCCCTTGAGCGCGGTGAAGGTCATCGAGACGCTGCCCTTTACGCCGGCCATCTTCACGTCGCGCTCGGCGACTAGGAAGCCTTCGTCCGTGTAGTTGCCGCGGCGGGCCACGCGTGAGAACGGCGTATTCCAGGAGAACCCTTCGACGCCATCGACGACGATGATCTTGGTGGCGTCGATCAGCAGCGAGCAACCGCCGTCATGCTGCAGCTTGGAAAAAGCGGAGTCGAGCGCGTGATTCACTTCGCCCTTCTCGTTGTCCGGAAGCGTGCCGAGGCCGGCGCGAGCATCTTTGAGTGCGCCGTCGAGTGCATTCGGAAGACCAATGCGGCACGCGACGCGTGCGGCCCGGCGATACGCGAGCACATACGCTTCGTGGTCGATCAGAATGGTCGCCGCGCTGCGGCTGACGGTCGCGTCGCGGCTGTCACCCTCGAGGGCCGAGGCAAGTCGCATCTGCGGGTTGAGCGAGCTAGCAGCCGGGGCCTGCGCCGCGACCGTCGCGGAGACACCAAAGAGCGGCAGGAGGCAGAGAGCGCGAACGGCGCGGGACGAGAGCGTCATGACAACCTCGGGGGGGACGAATACGGAGCGGGGAACTAGCCTGGCGGCCCTTTCTCGATTCGATCACCGTCAGGACGACCCAGCCAACGATCGGGCTATCGTCCTACGGACCAGCATCGAAGCGCGGGCCACCAGTTGCTTCGTATTTGAGTATCGACGACCGCACGTTGAGCTTCAGGCTTTTTCGGGCCCGGCGAGCTAACGGCGTGACAGTCGGTGCGCAGGACGTGAGGGAAAGCGAGCCAAGTGACGGGATGTGCCAGCGGCGTGACGCGGCGAAGCCGTCAACCCAAGTGATCGAGCGCCGTTTTCGCCTGATTGTTCTTGGGGTTGAGCTGCAGCGCCATCTGATACTCGCGGCGGGCGCCGTCGCGGTCGCCACGGCGCTCGAGCAGCTCGCCCAAGTGCAGGTGAGCCGACGAAAAGGTCGGCGTACCCGGCCTCCATGGACGCGCGAGGTAGGCCCTCAACGCCCGCTCGGCGCGCTCAACCTGACGTCCCGACTGCGCACCGGTTGATCCGACATGGTAGGCGAGTTCGGGATCGTCAGGCCGGCGCGCGGCATAGCGGTCGAGAGTGCGCCAGGCCTCATCCCACAGCTTCGCCCGCCGATAGTACGATGCGAGGTTGAAGTACGCCGCGCCGCTGTCCGGCGCCGCGGCGGCTGCCGCTTCCCACTCGGATGTCGCGCGCGCCGCGTCGCGGTCCTTCTCCGCGATCATTGCCGCGGCGAAATGGCCGTACATTGGCGAGTGCTTTGCCAACTCGGCTGCGTGCTGCCGAGCGCGGTCCATGCTTCCCCCGGCAAGTCCCGGCGCGGTGAGGAAAAAACGAACGAGATCGTAGCGTGCCTCGGAGTTGTCCGGATCGAGGGCCACCGCCGTCTCGAACGCTCCGCGGACGCGGCCCGCGAGCGACAGTTGCCGGAGCTTGTTCGCGGACACGAGCTGCAGCGTGTACGCGCGTCCGAGCCATCCGTACGCGCGCGAGCTCTTCGGCTCCAGCTTTACCGCATTCTCGAGCGACGCGACCGCCGCGTTCGCATCGTTCTCCGCGAAGGCGATGCGGCCGAGGTAGTACGCGCCATCCGCCGTCGGCGCGGTTCGCTGCGCGGCGATCAAGATTTGCTTCGCCTCGGCGTATCGCCCTTGCTCGAACAACTTTGCCCCCTGCTGCAGCGTGGCATCCTGAGCCGCGACGACAGCGGGAACAATCGTCACAAGACAAGCGAATTCGTTGCGCATGACAATCGGTAGTGCACGACCCGTGCGCGACGCCGAGGCGAAGAAAAAGCGTGGGCCGAGAGCAACGTCTCGGCCCACGCGAAAGAAGCTCAAATCCGCGCCCCAACCCCCCGACCCCTAACCCCCAACCCCTAACACCTCACACCTGACACCTCTACTCCGTAGCCACCTTACTCTTGTCCTTCGTGCTCCACTTCTCGAACCAGCTGCGCAGATACAGCTGCGAGCGCAGATAGTTGCTCGGCGTGCTCGACGTGCCGTGCCATTCGTTGTTGAAGCGCAGCATTGCCGTCGGCACCTTCCGAAGCTTGAGCGCCTCGTAGAACTCTTCCGTCTGCGAGATCGGCGTGCGCAGATCGTTGACGCCGGTCATCAGGATCGTCGGCGTCTTCACGTTGCCGACGTACATGAGGGGCGAGCGCTTGAGATACTCGCTCGGATCTTCCCACGGCAGCTTCGCGAAGTTACGGTACCACGATGGTCCGTCCGTCGTGCCGACGAAGCTCAGCCAATTGATCACCGGGCACTGGGACGCTGCCGCGGCAAACCGATCGGTATGGCCGACCGTCCACGCCGTGAGCACACCGCCGCCCGAGCATCCGTAGACGAACATGTTCTTCGGATCGACGTAGCCGCGGTTGATCACCGTGTCGACGGCGGCCATCAGATCGTCGAAATCCTTCCCGGGATACGCGTTCTTGATCGCGTTACCGAAGGCGCTGCCGTACCCCGTCGAGCCGCGCGGATTCGTGTAGAGCACGACGTAGCCGTGCGCGGCCTGCTCCTGCCACGCGAAGTTGAACGCCGTCGTGTACATCGAATGCGGCCCGCCGTGAATCGACAGGATCAGCGGATACTTCTTCGTCGCGTCGAAGTCGGGCGGTTTGATCACCCAGCCCTGCACCTTGAAGCCATCGACCGACGTGTAGCGGATCTCTTGCACGTCTCCGAGCTTCTTGCCCGCGAGCACATCATCGTTGACGTTCGTGAGCTGCCGCATGTCGGACGCCGTCTTGACGTTGAACGTGTAGATGTCGTTCGGCTTTTGCGGCGTGGTCATGGTCGCGACGGCGCGGCCCGTCTTGTCGACCATCGTCGTGTTGATGACGTGCATCTTGCCGCTCGTAATCTTTCGAACATCGCCGGCCATCGAGACGAAATAGAGATCCTGGTCGCCTTCGTTCTGGACGTCGAAGTAAATGCCGCTGCCGTCGGGCGCCCACAGCAGTCCCTGCGGTGAGCGATCGAGCTTGTCCATCAGAATGCGCGAGCCCGAGCCGTCGGCATTCATCACGTAAAGCTTGCTGTCGATCCACGTCGCGTCGGTGGAGTCGTAGCCGGTGTAGGCGATGAGCTTGCCATCGGGCGACGGCATCGGGTTCGCGTCGGGACCCTTGCGATGCGTGAGCTGCGTGATGTTGCCGCTCGCGACATCGGCCTTGTAGATCTCGCTCTCGCGCCAAATCCAGTCGGACTCGGGCTCGCGCAGCGCGCTGAAGACCACCGACTTTCCGTCGGGCGTCCACTCGGGCGCGCCATGATCCCAGTTGCCGCTCGTGATCTGGCGCGGCGTGCCGCCATCGGACGGAAGGACGAAGATGTGGCGATAGCCTTCGTCGACGTATCCTTGGCGATCGGAGCGATAGTGCAGGCGCGTCACGACGCGCGGCCCTTCGGTCCATTTCGCGCCCTTCGGCGCCGCCGGCATCGGGATGTGCCAATCATCCTTCTCCTGCACGAGCATGCGGAAGGCGATCCACTTGCCGTCCGGCGACCATCGGATGTCGCCAGGCGATTCGGTGAGATGGCTGACCTGCGTCACCGCGCCGCCATCGGTGTCCATGTAGCGCACGAAGAGCTGCGTGCCGCTCGGCTCGCCCTTGGCGAGATAGGCGATGCGCGTGCCGTCGGGCGACCACTTGGGTGATCCGCCCGTGACGAGAAAACGGTTGCGCGAGCCGTCGACGTTGACGAGCCAGAGCGCCGTCTCCCACTTGTCGTTCATCTTGTCGACGTAGCGGCGGCCATACACGACTTCTTTGCCGCTTGGCGCGAGCTGTGGATCGGAAACGTCTTCCCAATCGAGATATTGCTCGATCGAGAGACGGTCTTTCGGGGACGCGCTCGCCATGCGCTGCTGCGCACGAAGCGGTGCGACGGCGACGATGAACGCGGTCGCGGAGGCAAGAACGGAGAATCGCATGAAGGCTCCTGGGGCTGGACCCTTCAGATTGCAACTTTTTCGGCGGTGAGGCTAGGACTCTGCGCCGCCGGTCCGGTCGCGAAAGGCCAGCATCGTTCCGGCGAACCAGGCGACTCCCGCCAACACGCCGCCGACGATGTCCGCCGGCCAATGCACACCGAGATACAATCGCGAGTAAGCGCTCAGAACCAGCAGGAACGTCGCGACGGCGTACGGCCAGCGCCAACCGCGCTCGCGATGCAGCATTACCGCCACCGTGAACATCGTGCCGATGATGGTGACCATGTGTCCGCTGGGATACGATGCCTGCGCGAACTGCCCGCGCCGCTCCCAGAGCTCCGGCCGCGGCCGGTCGAACAGCGCCTTCACCGTTTGGTGCAGTAACAAGGTTCCGATCTGGACGGTCGCCAGGTGAAGCGCGAGATCGCGGCGGCGGCGCGACCAATTGAGCCACGCCGCCCCGAGAAGCGATGCCGGCATTAGCGTGAAGTTCGTGCCGAGCCAGGGCAGCACGAGCATGCCGAAGTCGACGAGGGAGGGAAGGCGGCGCGGAAAGCGCGCGAGCAGATCTCGCTCCCACTGCAGACCCGCGTTCCAGTCGCCCGTGCTACGAATCCAGATCGCGTACGCCGACGCGAGCGCGAGGCCGCCGAGCCATCCCGCGGCGACTAGCCACCATCGAACGCTGCCGGTCGTGACCGGTCGCTTCGCATCGGCCGGAATCACGGACCCGGTCTGCGCGATGGCGTTCACGTTTCCAGACCCGCTGCCGCGCGCTCCGACGTGCGTAGATCCTTCTCGTGCTTGAGTTCGCGCGGCTTGAAGCGCTCGGCGAAGATGCGCACTGCCTCGAGGGAGGCCATGCAGAACGCCGCCCAGGCGAGCCCCATCGTGACGCCGGCCAACACGTCCGAGGGATAGTGAACGCCGAGGTACATGCGACTGATGCAGATCAAGGCGATGACGCAGGCTGATGCGAACAGCGTGAGCGCGCGTGCCCACCGCTGCTTTTGCAATCGCGCCGCGAGATAGGCGACCGTTCCGTAGACGATCGCCGAATTCATGGCGTGCCCCGATGGGAAGGACGTATCGAACGCGTTGGTCGCCCACTCGAACACCTGCGGCCGCGGGCGCGAGAAATATGATTTGAGAACGCTGTTGAGGACGAAGCCGCCCGAGGTCGCGATGAGCAGGAGCAGGGTCGAGTAGCGGTGCTCCGTGAGATACAGGAAGAGGCCGGCGACAATCACGATCATCAGGACGACGGGGCCGGTGCCGAGCGACGTGATCTCCAGCAGCGACGCTTGAATCCAATGAATGCGATGGGCGCCCATGTACTGCAGCACAGCGGTGTCGAACTTCTGCGTCGTGCCGGCACGGACGATTTCCGCGATCTCCGAGAAACCCCAGGTGAGCAGCACGGCAAGCGCGAGCCCCGCGACGACGAAGATCCCGAACGCCGTGTAAAATCCGGACGCGTGTCGCACCGTCGCGCGGATGGCGCCGTAGAACAGATCTTTCAGAATGTCGAAATGACTGCGTGGCGCGTCGCGGCGTTCGGCGGTGGCCATGGTTGGTTGGGTGACGAGAAGTGTCGCTCAACCTTCCTATTCATTCTTCGGGCCAACGCGCTCGGGCGCGGGCGCCGCGGGGCCGCTACCGCTGCTGGTAGTACCGGTCGATGCAGAGCGATACGAGCCGTGAGAGGAGCTGGCTCCGCTCGCTGGAGCGGGGGGGGTTCTCGTTCGTCTCTGACTTCCAGACTTCTTTGAAGATGATGAGCATCGCCTCCACGCGGACGGAGCCTGAGCGCGCCTCTTCGGCGAGTCGTTCGAGTACGGCGCACACGTCTTCCTCGGTATTCTCGCCGGCGAACAGCTTAGCGACCGAGATGCGAAGTGCCTCGTGCACTTCCTGCGAGGGGAAGTGCTCCGGCGTCGATCCTGAGAATCTTGTCGTCGCCATCATCGGAACGACTCCTCCTGTGCCGCCGACATCGGCGGTGTGCACCCGAGTCGGCGCGCCCTTCGCGCCGCTGGGTCGCACATTGTACGGCGGCGCGTGCGGCGCGCAAGAGTGACGGGCGCCGTCAGCGCGCGAGCAGGAATTAGCGTTGTTGCAGTTCGGCCACTATCCTGGTAAACGTCGTGCTCGCCCTACCCGTTGGGGCGCCGACGAGCTCGCCATAATTCCTTCAAGCATGAATGAAGTATCCTACCACTCGCCGCGGCATGTATCTGCCGTCGCGGAGCCGTGTTGCCTGCGCCCACGCGCGCGACGAAACCCTTCCTCAGAGAATGCGTAGTGAACCACACATATGGTCGCGATCATAATTGAAGGCGTTCTGTTCGTCATGATGCTCATGACGGGTGGGACGCTTCTCTACTTTGTGGTGACTCGATTCACTCCGATCGGAGTTCGCCTTCGGCAAACGCAGAACCGAAAGCGGATCGAGCGCTCCTACGACCTGACTTGTCCGGTCCACGGCGCCCACACTGAAAACCAGCTCGTCCGCCTTGCGAGTGGCGAGCAGATTTGCCCGGAATGCTTCAAGGAGGCTGTCCATGGCAAGCTCGATTAATCACAAGCTCGAATCGTTCAGCGGCGGCGGCGGCGGAAGACTCGGCCGCTGGCTCGTGGTGCTGGGCGCTTTGCTGCTGATCGTGGTGCTCATGCCGAAGTCGATGACGTACGTGAATCCCGGCTATGTCGGCATCATCATCCACCGCACCGGAGGCGGCGTCGACCCGACACCGCTCGAGCCGGGTCTGCACGCACGCAATCCGCTCACGACGGGCATCGTCGAATATCCCGTGTACATGCAGACGCTGCTGCTCGCCAAGGCCAGCACGGAAGGCACCGCGCTGAACGACGAGATCAACGTCAACAGCAAGGAAGGCCAGCCGATCTCCCTCGACGTCTCGATGTCGTTCGAGCTCGACAAGGGTCTCACGCCCAAGCTCTACGAGACGTTCCGGACCGACATCAAGACCATTCAACACGGCTACGTGAAACAGACGGTGCGTCAGTCGCTGCAAGAGGTGATCGGTGAAGAAGCCATCGCCGATCTCATCGGCCCGAAGAAGGCTGAGGTCGTCAACCGGACGCAAGCGCTACTCCAGAAGCGGTTGGCGGCGTACGGCTTCAACGTGAAGCAGTTCACGGTGAACGAGATTCGCGCGCCAAGCTCGGTGATGGAGGCGATCAGCCAGAAGAACGTGATGCAGCAGCAAGCGCTGACCGCGCAGAACGAGCTGCAGAAGCGGACCTTCCAGGCGCAGGGCGACAGCATTCAGGCGACAGGGCGCGCGAAGTCCGTGCTGCTCGAGGCGGAGGCGCAGGCGAAAGCGAACCTGTTGCTCTCCCAGAGCATCACCGGCAACCTCGTGCAGTACGAGATGGCCAAAAAGTGGGACGGGAAGATGCCCACGGTGTCAGGCTCGGCGATGCCGATGATCCAGATGCCGGGCACCACGAAGCCCTGAGTATCACGCGGTCAGAGGAGTCATGGATCCGTACATTTTTTCACTCGTTCTCGGCGCCGTAGGACTTGGCGCGATGGCCCTCAGCGGCATCGGGCACCAGACGCATCACGGCGGAGGGCCGGGCCACGCGGCGCATCACGGGCACGGGCAGGCGCATCACGGCGCGCTGCGCGGCGGGGGACGCCACGCCGGTGGGGCGAAAGGCGGCGCGCACTCGAATGTGCAATCGGCTACGCGAGACGCCGTGTTCGCGTTGATGTCCCCGCGCGTGTTGTTCAGCGTGTTGCTCGGTCTCGGCGCGACGGGCGTGCTGTTGCGAGGCACGCTCGATGGAGGTTGGCGGCTGGGCGCCGCAATCGCCGGCGGCATTCTGTTCGAGCGGCTCCTGGTGACGCCGGTGTGGAATTTCTCGCTTCGGTTTGCGTCGAAGCCGGCGCTCACGCTGGAGAGCTGTATTGCGGACGAGGCGAAGGTCGTCAGCGGATTCGATGCGAACGGTCAAGGTCTCGTGGCGATCGAGCTGGACGGACAAGTGGTGCAGCTGTTGGGAACACTGCAGTCGACGGACCGCGCAGCGGGAGTGAGGGTCCGCGCGGGCGATCGGGTACGCATCGAGGAAGTAGATAGCGAGCGCAACCGTTGCACCGTGTCGGCACTGTAGCGCGTCCTGGCTGGGCGTCGCTCGCGTCGGCACATTCGATCGGACACAACTCAACTCTTCGGAGTTTCACATATGAACTTCACATCTGGTCCCGTGCTGATCGCGGTCATCGTCGGCTTCGTGCTCGTGGTGGTGCCGGCGATCGTCGCGAGCTTTTTGCGCAACGTCGAGGCGGGCACGATTCGCCTCGTGAGCTGGCTGCACGGTGGCACGGTGATCTATCGTGGCCCGGGCAAATCCAAAGAGATCCCGCTCCTCACGACCGGGACGACGATCTCCAGCAAGGTCATCAACGTCGACCTCGACATCACGGACCAGACGGCAGACGTCGACGACAACGGCACACCGCGTCCGATCAAGGTGCGCGTGCTCGCGAGCGCGATCGTGTCGGTGGGCGACAGCGATACGCTGATCAAAACCGCGGCGAACCGCTTCTTCTCGAAGAACGATGCCGATCAGTTGAACACGCTGACGGACTTGCTGTCGAGCTCCGGCCGCCGCGCGATCAACTTGCTCACGCACGATCAGCTCTTCTCGGCCAAGGCGACGCCGGCCGCCGGCGCGCTCCTGCCCGGCACACCCCGGACCGTGAGGGCGATTGCCCCGGTGGCCTCGGTGCCACTGGCGCTGACGCCGAGCGAGCAGAGCGTGATCGAGGACGAGGATGACCCGCTGGCGGTGATCATCCGCAAGGCGTGCTCGCGCGAGCTGACCGACCTCGGTCTCATCTTCAATTCGCTGAACATCAAGGTTGTTCAGAGCGAGGTCGCGGACGCGAGGCGCCGGCAGTCGGCCGCCGAAGCGCAAGCGAACGCCGAGATCGTCGCGGCGAATCAGTCGCGTCGCGCCAAGGAAGCGCAGCTCGACGCCGAGCGCGCCATCTCCGACAAGCAGCGCGAGCTCGAGCAAACGAAGGCGTCGAACGCCGCGCTCGTCGCGCAGGCCGAGGCGAAGCGGCAGACCGCAATGGGCATTCAGCGCGAGGCCGAGCTCGACGCAACGCAGATCGCGCAGGCGAAGGCGGATGCGGCGCGCGTGCGTCTCGCGGCCGAGGCCGGCGCGGACGCGGAAGCCATTCGCATCCGTCGCATCGCCGACGCGACGGCCGAGAGCATTCGGAAGGTGAATGAAGCGATCCAGGCCGGCGGGGAGAGCTATTTCCGCTATCGCCAGATCGAGATGCTGCCGCAGATCGCGCCCGTCATCGCCGATGCGCTTTCCGAAGCAAAGATGGTGACGATATCCGGGGGCGCGATGGGCGCGCCCGAGACGACCACCAACAACATCTCGAGTGTGATTCAGACCGTGCTCGCCGCGCAGCTCGTCACGCGCGGCGGCATTCTCGACGGCGCGATCGCGGGCAACGGCGCGCCCGCCGAGCCGGCGCGCATTCCGCCTGTAGTGCCTCCGCCTCTTCCCACGCCCAAGCGGTAGATGCGCTGCACGCGCGAACAAAGCTCCTCGCACGGGAAGCGAGGGGCTTTGTCGTTCTCGAGCGGTGCGCCGGAACGAAACCTGCCAACGCAGCGGACATGACTCGGATGAAAGAGTCCCGCGAGCGGGCACAATCGGTGCTGTCCGACCGTTTCGGGCACACCGAATTCCAAGAAGGACAGTGGCAGTCGATCCAAGCGGTGCTCGCGGGCAAAGACGCGCTCGTCGTCATGCCCACCGGCAGCGGCAAGTCCCTCATCTATCAGCTGCCGGCGTTGATGCTACCCGGACTCACCGTCGTCGTGAGTCCGCTCATCGCGCTGATGAAGGACCAACAGGACAAGCTCGCTGAGCAGGGCGTCGATGCGATGGCGATGCACTCGCACCTGTCGACGGCCGAGACGCGGGAGACGGAGCGGCAGGTCGGGGAGGGGGAAGGCAAGATCCTCTATCTCACGCCGGAGCGGTTCAAGGATCGCGATTTCTTCGAGCGGCTTCTCTCGCGCACGGTGAGTCTCTTCGTGATCGACGAAGCGCACTGCGTCAGCCAGTGGGGCCACGACTTCCGCCCCGATTATCTTGTGCTCGGCGCGATCGCCCAGCGACTAGGGCGTCCCCCGATTCTCGCCAGCACCGCAACGGCGACGGCCGAAGTTCGCGCCGACATCGTGCGTCAGCTTGGGATGAAAGATCCGCACATCACGATCACCGGCTTCGCGCGCCCAAACCTGCGATTCGAGGTGAGGCGCACGGTGAATGTTCGCGTCAAGGACACCGAGGTGCGTCGCATCCTCGACGAGACGCCGGGCTCGGGCGTTCTCTACTGCGCGACAGTGAAGGAAGCGGAGCGGCTGCACGGCGACCTCGAGGACGACTACGACGTCGCGCTCTATCACGGGAAGATGGCGGCGGCAGATCGAAAGGCGAGCCAGGATTCCTTCATGGGCGACCGGGTGAAAGCCATCATCGCCACGAACGCGTTCGGCCTGGGTATCGACAAGCCCGATATTCGATTCGTGGTGCACTACCATTTTCCGGGCTCGGTCGAGTCGTACTACCAGGAGGCGGGCCGGTCGGGACGCGACGGGGCGAACGCGGTGTGCACGCTCCTCTATCGCGTCGAGGACCGCCGCATCCAATCGTATTTTCTGGGCGGCAAGTATCCGGAAGTCGAGGAAGCGGCGCGCACCGCGCTCGCGCTCGAGGCCTATCCAAAAAACACGCCGGTCTCGCTCGAAACGTTGGTCAATCAGGCGGGCGTTGCGGCGCGGAAAGCTCGCATCTCGCTCATGCTCCTCAAGCGACACGGCCTCGTGCGTGAGCATCGCGGGGGGGCGTGGGAGCGACTCGGCGATCGGCTCACCGCGGTCGACTTGAGCGCGGACTTGCACTCGTACGAAGAGCGCCGCGCGATGGATCAGTCCAAGCTCGACGCCATGGTGCGGTATGCACAGATGACATCCTGCCGCACGCGCTACATCCTCGAATACTTCGGCGAGCGCGCGGACCCGGATTGGCGCTGCCACCACTGCGACGCCTGTGATCTACAGGATTCGTGGAACACGAAAGCCGCCGCCGGCAAAGCAGCGGCAGGCAGGCCCGCGACCGCTGGTCTCTGAGCGCTGATCAGACCGTTGGCGGTTGCATGCCCCATTGCGCCCACTCCTCTCGAGCGGGACCGAGGATTCCGGGCACGGAAAGACCGGCCTGCCGCATGAGCACGGTCATCTGTCCGCGATGATGAATCTCGTGGTTGATGAGCACGCGGAGGGCGAAGCCAAGCGTCCATTGCTCGCCGTACATTTCCTGCTCGCGCAGCAGATCGCTGTCCTTCCAGCGCGAGGATACCTCGTGGAGGACTGAGTCGGCGGCGCGACCGTAGGAGTCGCGGATCTCGACCGCGGTGCGCGGAACGGGCGCATGCTCCTGCGGCCCGTCGATCGTGAGACCGAGTTTCGCCATCATCTCCGGTATGGTGCCGACGACGTGCCAGGCGATGCGACCCAGCGTGCGGTCCTGCTTCGACACCGCCTGGGCGAGCGACTCGTCCGTCAGCGCGCCAAAGATTCGCCGCGAGGCGCTGGACACTTCCTTCCACTCGTGCTCGAAGTCGGCGACGCTGCGAATCATTTGGTGGTCTCTGGAAAAGGGACGTGGTCAACAGAGCGCGGGAGAGGCGCGTCGCGCAAGAGACTGAAACCGCGCGATCCGGCCGCCGGATGTTCCGCTGGCCTCTGAGTTGCCTTGCACGGGTCACCTCACACGGCGGCAATCGACGCATGTATGTCCTGGTAACTGGTGGAACTGGCGTGGTGGGCACGGCGACGACTCGGGCGTTACTCGAGCGCGGCCATCGTGTGCGGCTTTTCTCGAGGCACGCGACCGATGACGGCGAGCTGTGGGCCGAGGGCGTCGATGCATGCGACGGCAGCGTCGATGATCCGGCAAGCCTTCGTGCGGCGCTCGCCGGCTGCGACGCCGTGGTGCATCTGGCCGGGACCATCGCGGAGCGTCCGCCCGAGATCACCTATGAATTGGTGAACGTGCAGGGGACCTCGAACGTCATCACCGAGGCGGAGCGCGCGGGGGTGACGCGCTTCTTGTACATCTCTTCGCTCGGCGCGGAGCATGGCGCATCGGCGTACCATCACTCGAAGAGGCGGGCCGAGCTCCTGACGCACGGATTCAAAGGCAACTGGACGATTCTTCGCCCCGGCAACGTCTATGGGCCCGGGGATGAGGTGATCTCGACGCTGCTCCTGATGGTTCGCACTCTGCCGGCGATTCCGGTGATCGCCGGCGGCGAGCATCTCTTTCAGCCCATCGCTGCCGACGATCTCGGGGAAGCGATCGCGCGTGCGGTGGAGCGCGATGATCTCGCGGGCCGGGCGATCGATCTCGCCGGCGCGGAGACGACGTCGATGAGTGATCTGCTCGACCGCTTCGCGCGACTCACCGGCAAAGCGCCGGCGCGGATCCCGATGCCGGCCTGGCTGGCGTCGTCGGGGACAGCACTCCTCTCGGCGATGGGACTGGGGACGGCCGTGAATCCCGACCAGATCACGATGCTGCTCGAGGAGAACGTGCTCGATGCGAGCGCGCCGAACGCCCTCGTCGAGTTGTTCGGGCTGACACCGACGACTCTCGAAGACGGCCTTGCAGGGCTGTGCGACTCGCTCCCGGAGCAACTGCCCTCCGAAGGAAAGGGGCGTCTCTTTCGCCGCCGATTCTGGGCCGACATCGAGAACAGCAGCTTTTCCGCCGAAGCGCTATTCGCGCGATTCCGCCGGCGGTTCGCGGCGATCGCGCCGGAAGCGACGATGGATGTCGGCGCGGAGCCCGGCAGCGCGCGGGAGCTCATCGCCGGCGAAACGATCACGATGGCGCTTCCGCTGCGCGGGAACGTCCAGGTGCGCGTGGAAGAAGTGACGGCGCGATCGGCGACGGTCGTGACGGTGGCGGGCCATCCGCTCGCCGGCGGAGTGCGCTTTCTCTGCGAGCAGCGCGGCGACGCGCTGCGCTTCGAGGTGCAGACTTACGATCGCGCCGCGAACCATCTGGACTTGCTGGCGATGTCCACGGTAGGCCGCGTGCTCAAGTCGCGGACGTGGGCCAAGATCGTGCAAACGGTGGTCGACGAGAGCGGCGGCCACGCCGACGGCGGTCCGCACTCCGAATCGAAAGCGCTCGACGAAGAACAGGCAAAGCGCGTCGAGGACTGGATCGAGCAGCTCGTGCTCGAGCGGCGCCGCGCCGAGAGCGACGAACGAGTGTCGGCCGCAAGGGGGCGATAGGCGCGTGCCTTTCGATCAGTCCTCGAACGCCGAGTCCTGGTGCTTCAGCTGGCAGTGCTCACCACACCCAAACTTGTAGCGGTTGCGCGCGAACCACTTGTAACCCGTGTCCGCCAGCTTGCCGACGAACGGCAGCTTGAAGAGCCAGCCGATTGCCCCTCCGCGCGGCAGAATGCCGAGCAGCTGCTCGATCGCTTGGGCACCAGACCAGGTGCGACCGTCGGGCCCGATGAGCTGCATCGCATCGACGTATGCGTGTGGCGGAATCCAGGGAAAACGCGCGGGGACGCTGGCGTTTTGCGACGGGACTGTCTCGATCACCTGATGCGAGTCCCATTTGTTCAGCAGGCGCACGAGACGTCCGCAGACCTTGCACGTGCCATCGTAGACGACGGTGTAGGGGCGACCCATTCCGGCCTGCACGGCTTCGCGCCCGCCAACGGTAAATCGAACAATGGGAATCGTCGTCATGCCGATTCTCCGGCGGTGGTCGTGGCAGCCGTGGATGGCGCAACGCTCGTGCGAATGACCGGTGAATGAGTGAGCGTGCTGTGCACCGCGCACAGTTCGGCGGCGCGAGCCGCCGCGTTTCGGCGCGACTCGGGGAGCTCGGGCCAGATCACCAGCACCTCGTACTCGCCGACGCGGTGGGGCGCCTCCGCGAAGCTCCAGCCGACCTCGACGGCGAGCGACGCCGCGGCCAGGTCGGCGTGGGACGCCCACGACTGCAACACCGCGTACGTGCACATGCCGAGCCCGCTGGCCATCATGTGAAAGGGTGAATAGGTCATGTCGGCCGTCGGGGCATCGATGGTAAGCGGTCCCGCGGCGTCCTCGATTCGCAACCCATGGTCGGACAGCAGAGTAATTTTCACCGATGCTCCGGTTCGATGATTGGCGTTGATTGACGCCCCCGGGAGCAAGGAGCACGCCCTGAGCGTGAAACCTGCACCGGCGCACGTATTCCTACGAGACCAACGCTCCGACCATGCACATAGAGTTCCTGCAACGCAGCTATCTCGGGCTCACCATCTCCGATTGGGTGACGGCGGCCGGGATCGTCGGCATCGGGCTGCCCATTCTGCTCTTCGCGCGCTCGTTCATCGTATCGCGCCTGGCGAAGACGGCCGAGCGCACGGCCACGATCGTCGACGACATCGGCATCGAGATCGTGCGGCGCACGCGGACGTGGTTCCTGATCGTGGTGCTGCTATCGATCGCCGCGCGCGTGCTATCGCTGCCCCCGCGCGCCGACGCGACGATCCATCTGCTGATGGTAATCGCCACATTCTTCCAGGGCGGCGTGTGGGCGAACGCCGCGCTCGCGGTGTGGCGCCGGGGCTATGTCACCAAGCACGCCGCTCTCGACGACGGCAGCGCGGCGACCTTCAGCGTGATCGACCTGTTCGCGCGGATCGTCATCTGGACCCTGCTGTTCTTGATGGCGGCCGAGAATCTGAACTTTCGCATCACGACGCTCGTCGCCGGACTCGGCATCACGGGCATCGCTGTCGCTCTGGCGGTGCAGAGCGCGCTCGGCGATGTGCTCGCTGCGTTCTTCATCGTGCTCGACCGGCCGTTCGTCGTCGGCGATCTGATCGCGGTGGACAGCTACAAGGGAACCGTCGAGCGTGTCGGGCTGCGCAGCACGCGCATCCGCAGCACGACCGGCGAGACGATCGTGATGGCGAATGGAGACATCACGCGCTCGCGTCTCAGAAACTATCGGCGGCTGATGGAGCGACGTGTCAATCTCGACATCGGCATCGCGCCCGCCACGCCGGCCAGCCAGCTCACTGGCGTGCTGGCCGCGATGCGCTCGATCGTCGAGGCGCAGGATGGCCTGCGCGTCGACAGCGCGCACTTCAAGCGGAAGACCGCGGACGCGATCGAGTTCGAGCTGATCTATCATGTGAGCAGCGCGGCGCAGCTCGACTATATGGACGCCCAACAGGCCATCGGACTCAGCGTCGCGCAGCGGCTCGAGGGCGAAGGGATCGCGCTGGTGTACATCGAGCCAACGCCGGCTCCCTAGGGGGCACCTCGCGTGCGATACTCAGATCGGACCGATGCGGGGCGCGCGCTGGCGCAGCTGCTCACCGAGCGGATTCCAACGCTGCGCGATGAGCGGCCGATCGTGCTCGCGGTCCCGCGCGGCGGCGTGCCCGTCGGCGCTGAAGTGGCGCGCGCGCTCGGGGCGCCACTCGATGTGTTCGTCGCGCGCAAGCTGGGCGCGCCGGGACAGGAAGAGCTGGGCATCGGCGCCGTCGCGCCCGACGGCACGAGAGTGATCGACCGCGACATCGTCGACATGCTCGGCGTGAGCGACGAGTACATCGAAGAAGTGACCGTGCGCGAGCGCGCCGAGCTCGAGCGGCGACTGCGGCGCTTCCGCGGCGATCGTCCGTGGCCCGCACTCGCCGACCGCGCCGTGATCCTCGTGGACGACGGACTCGCAACGGGCGTGACCGCCCGCGCATCGTTGGCTGCGCTCCGTGAGGAGCATCCGTCGCGGCTCGTGTTCGCCGCGCCCGTGTGCTCGCGCGAAGGCGTGATGCTCCTGGAGCGCGACGGATTCACCGCGGTGTGCGCGATGACCCCCGACAACTTTCAGGGCGTGGGCGTCTGGTACGACGATTTCACGCAGACATCCGATGAAGAAGTCGACGCGCTGCTGCGCGGCGATGGGTGACGGATCAGCGCGGCTGCTGCTGGGTGAGACAGTGCAGTGTGCCGAGCCCCCAGACGAGATCGACGGCGTGGATGCCCACGACCTCCCGGTCCGGAAAGAGCGTCGCCAACGTATTCAGCGCGACCCGGTCGTTCTTGTCGTTGAACGTCGGCACCAGTACGACGCCGTTAGCGATGTAGAAGTTCGCGTAGCTCGCCGGCAACCGCTCGCCGTCCATGATCACCGCGCGCGGATACGGAATGGGGACGATGCGTAACCCTCCCGGAAATTGCTTTGCCTCGAGCTCGAGCCGGCGCAGATTGTCGGCCGAGCGCGAGTGGTTCTCGTCCGCGGGATCGGCTTCGCAGGCGAGTACGATCGTGTTCGTGTCGGTGAAGCGGGCGATGTCGTCGATGTGACCGTGGGTGTCGTCGCCGGCGCACCCTTCGCCGAGCCAGATGGTGCGCGTGATGCCAAGATATTCGGCGAAGGCGCGCTCGTAGTCGGCGCGACCGAGTCCCGGATTGCGCAGCTGCACATCGGAGAGGAGCCACTCTTCGGTGACGAGCAGCGTACCGGCGCCATTGGTCTCGATGCCGCCGCCCTCGAGCACGAGCCGTCCGCCCCCGTCGGGCCGGCGCGCTTCAATCACCGGCAGCCCGCTTAGATCGGCGACGGTTTTCGCGATGAGCTCGTCGCTGGCGTAGTTGTCGTACTTGGCCCAGGCGTTGAAGCGCCACGCGATCCAGCGGGGCGCGCCATCGGCCTTCACGCCGGTCGGCCCGGAATCGCGCAGCCACACGCGATCGGTGGGGACGAGATGGAATCCGACTCGCGCGAGATCGACATCGTGCGAGGTGAGCGCCGCCACGGCGTTCTCGCGCGCCTCCTCACCGTGACACAGGATCTCCACGCGCTCGCGCGTGTGCAGCACGCGCACGATCTCGGCGTACACCCATGGGATCGGCTCGAATTTGCCCGGCCAATCGGGCTTGTGATGCGGCCAGCCCAGCCACGTCGCGATGTGAGACTCCCACTCCGCGGGCCACTGAATCCGCGTCATTGGGCGTCGGGCGTCGGGCGTCGGGCATCGGGCGTCGGGCGTCGGGCGTCAGGCGTCGGGCGCAGTGGTGTGC
>JALZAE010000452.1 GCA_030948535.1 Gemmatimonadota bacterium
GCTCGTAGTACGCGAGTGACCGCGCGAGGTCGGCCACCTGAAGCCGCACGCGACCGAGGCGGGTCGCGGCGGGCAGGCGATGCCGCGGCGGCGCGATACCCGCGGCCATCTTAGAGTGCGTGGTCACGGCGACGGCTCCCGATCATCGCATCAAGCGCGTACGCCCCAGCGCCGGCGAAGGCGATCGTGAGAGAGGAGACGGCAAGGCCCAGCGGGAACTCGAAGCCAGTCGGCGCGAAGAATCCATTCTTGAGATGGACGAACATGATCGCGCCGAGCATGTCGAACACGAATAGCAGTGCGAACACGTGCGAGAAAAGCCCCAGCACGAGCGCGATCCCGCCGACGAACTCGAGCAGCGTGATGAGCGAGGCGGTGACGCCGGGCATCGGGATGGCGGCCTTGGTGAAGAAGCGGGTGACACCGGGGATCGTCATCACGAACAGCTTCTGATAGCCATGCATGAGAAAGATCGCGCCGGTGGTAATGCGGAGCAGCGCGAGGCCGACGGCAGGGCGCAGGGGAAAGCTCGTGGTCATCGTACATCCTTTAAGAAAGCTCGCGCTCCGGGCGCGCAAAAGACAAGCGTGTCACAACACGTATTTGTTCCCGCTCAGTGGCTCTGCCGCAGTTTGGCGAGGAGGTCGATCAACGTGCGCAGTTCCCGCTCGGTCAGGCGCTCGAACTGCCGATCGTGACTCTCGGCCACCGGCGCATCCAGCCGGTCCAACAGGCGAAGACCGTCGCGCGTGATGCGGGCGTTCACCTGCCGGCGGTCCGCGGCGTCGCGGTCGCGCACGACCAGATCCATCTGCTCGAGCCGGTCGAGTAGCCGCGTGACATCCGGGACCTGCGCGACGAGCCGGTCGCGAATCTCGTTGCGACAGAGGCCGGCCGCTCCAGCGCCACGGAGGATGCGCAAGACGTTGTACTGCGTGGGCGTGATCCCGTGCCGCTCGAAGACGTCTGCAAAGCCATGCGTGAGGACCGCCGCGGTGCGCTCGATACTCAAATGCGCTTCCTGCGCCAGGCTCTTGAAGGGCTTGGACTGCTTGATCTCGTCGCGAAGGTGCAGTGGCATGAGAGAATAATACGTGTTATCACACGCATTGTCAATGCGGTATGACGCCGCTGTGGTGCGGGCGCGCGTTCCTCGCTAAAATTCCGGCGGATGGATGGACCCGGTAGCTCAGTTGGTAGAGCAACGGACTTTTAATCCGTAGGTCCCGGGTTCGAAACCCGGCCGGGTCATGACGAAGAAGCGGGTGTGGGGTGTGGGGGGCAGGATGTGGTGAGCTCCACCATTTTCCCCCACACTTTGCTCGCTGGCTACTTCACTCGCGCAGCCCACCAGTCGGCGATCGCGCCGAGCACGGCGGGATTGACCGACAACGACTTCAGCTTCGAGTA
Organism: Gemmatimonadota bacterium; assembly: GCA_030948535.1. GTDB lineage: Bacteria > Gemmatimonadota > Gemmatimonadetes > Gemmatimonadales > Gemmatimonadaceae > JALZAE01. The sequence continues at coordinate 1,411 of JALZAE010000452.1, forward strand.
GTCGCCGAACGAGCCGTTGGCGTCGTGCACGAGCAAGTGGTTCGTCTCTGGGATGATTGCCACCGTCACATCGCGATTGCCTCCCGACCGAATTGCTTTCGCCAGCTCTTCCGCCTGGTCAGAGGTGATCTGCGTATCGTTCGCGCCCTGAACGATGAGCACGGCGCTCCGTACGCGCGCCGCCGTCGGCAGGGGATCGTACTCGAACCAGAATTTGAGCCACGGGATCTTCGCGAGCTGCGCGTCGCGCGCAACGTTGTTGAGCGCGATCAGCGAGTCGAGTGCCGCGCCCTTGTGACCCTGCGCCTCCACGGCCGCGCGAACCTGCGCGTCCGAGATCGTGCGGCCGTTGCGCGACGGCCCAGCGATCAGCACGATCCCGCGCAGCGTCGTGTCGGTCGCGGCAACCATCGGGGCGATCATCCCGCCCTCGCTATGACCGATGAGCCCCAGCTTCGATGCATCGATGTCGGGACGCATCCGCAGATAGGCGAGCCCCGCGCGGATGTCGTCGGCGAAATCGGCGCTCGTCGCGGTCAGAGGGCCCATCTCGGATCCGCCCACTCCGCGGTCATCGAGGCGTAGCACCGCTATGCCGCGGCGGCCGAGCGTGTCGGCGATCTGCCGGAACGGCCGCCACCCGGGGAGAGCGGGCGTTCCCTCATCGCGATCCTCGGGGCCTGAGCCGGTGATCATCACGACGGCCGGAACGCGCGCGCCGTTCGCGTGCCGGGGCATGGTCAGCGTGCCGGCGAGGGTGACGCCGGACTTCGCGTTTCGCACGCGCACATCCTCTGCCGTGTACGGCGCTCCCGCGGGTGCGGAGTAATCTGGCGGCGCGATCGGGCGTGGCGCCGATGCGGTGGACGCGGCGCTCCGAACGAATCGGACGTTCTGCGCCGGCACGGCCGCACCCAGCAATTGTCCTGCGGGCGACACGCTCGCTCGAACGTCGGGCGAGCCGGCGATCGAGACGATGGCGGAGTCGGCAGTGGGCCACTTCACAGTCGCTGACAGCATCTGTCCGCCGGCCACGGCGAAGAGTGGAATCGTCGTGCTCGCGCCGCCGAGCGCTTTCGCGCGCACGAGAAGCTGCTCGAGACCGGCGGCCGAGAGATTCACGAACGGCATCGTGCCCGCCGCCATGCCGAGATGTTGCCCGGTGGCATTGGTTTCGATACCCATCGACAGCGTGAGCGTATCCCGCGCGAAGGTCATCCCGACTTGCTGCAGCGGTGCGGCTGTCGCCGCATCGGTCGCGCGACGGATGCTCGTCTCCAGCCGCGAGACGAGTCCATCAGCGCCGGTGGTCATCACCATGCCGACGCGGATCCGCTGCTGCCGGCTAAGGAAATCAGATTCCAGTCGTCCTGGGCTACGCGTCAGCCGCTCGGAGGTGAGCGTGTCGTTGCCGGCGAGGACAACGAAGTCACTCGTCCACCGTGCCGTCGGTTGCTGGGCACGCAATGCCGGGACAAGGACGAACCCGCCGATGACGGCGGGGATGAGGTTGCGAGCGTTCACTAATGCGACTCCTGCCGCCATGCGGCATATGAATAGATGACGCAGACGGCGACGGCGGTTATCGCGATGCCGGGCACGACGATCATGGCATTCCTGCCGCGGACGAAAAGAAGCGCGAGCAGCATGATGACGCCCGCGCCTGTCATCACGTAGCCACCCATGCGATGCGTGCGCTCCCAAACGCGATCGCTCGACAAAGTCCACGGCGTGCGGATGCCGAACATCCAGTTTCGCCGCGCCCGCGGCAGCACATTGCCGAGCAGCACGAACAGCAACCCGATACTGGCGGGCGCGACGCGGTCCATCGGCACGGCGACGCCAAGAGCGAGGGCGAGCACCGTCAGATGGATAGCCAGCAGCACGGTGAGCACCATCGCGAACACGAGGCGATACGTCGGTAAGAACTTCTCGTAGTTCGCCCGCAGCGGGTCGATCACGGGGAGAAGTCTGGCGAGCAGGGCGATGGCGACCATCACGACCGGCATCGACGCGACCAGGGCAAGCGCCGAGCCGTACTTGTCGGGCTGACCGTTCAGGTTCCAGTGCGTCGGCGTGATCGCGGGAAGGCGCGAGTAGACGATGCCGGACGCCGCCGCCGCGCAAGCGAGCACCACGCCGACGTACCACGGATACCATCGCGATCGATCAGGCGCGTTCACGTCGACTGTCGCGTCCACCGTCTCCTCCATGTTTTCTCCCGGATGTCGATCCCGCCGGCGATTTGCCGGACTTACTCGGCCGCACCCACTCGAGCAGGTGCTCGACGACATCGGCGAACACTGTCGTGTCGAGCTCGTACACGATCTGTTGCCCTTCGCGCTCCGACCGGATGAGTGCCGCGTGACGCAGCACGGCCAGGTGGCGCGAGATGGTGGGCCACGCCGACGTGAAGTGCTCGGCGATCTCTCCCGACGTGCGAGGGCCATTGCGAAGGAGCCGGAGGATCTCGCGCCGCGTGGGATCGGCCAGCGCCTTAAAGACGGTGTTCATGCCGGAGCATCTGCATATTTAGCTAATTACGCAAGTATCCGGCGGGAGTTTCAGCGCGCGCGCCATTGATCCGCGCGGACCAGCGCCGTAGCATCTGCCATGACCAACGCGCGGACCGCGCGCCTTCGCTCGTGGCTCGCCCTCGCCGCCGCGGCTGCACTCTTCTTCGTGTGCGTGTGGATCATCATCCCCGCGCCGACGTACGCGCTGCTCACCTTCAGCGTCGGCGCTCCCGAAGCGAGCGCGGGGCTCATCATCATCGCGCTGCTGGTTGGCGCGCTCGCATTCGCCGACCGGAGACGGCGCACGTCGGACATTGCGCTCGGGCTCGCGGTCGCCTCGCTGATCCTGGCCGCGCTTCCGCTGCTCCGCTTTCCCGACACGGCTCGCCGGTTCGACGCGGCGATGCACGCGGCACTCGGCGATGAGTATTTGCGCGGTCTTTCCACGGCCGCGCGCTCCGCCATGCGGCCCAAGCCCCTCATCGGCAAGGATCTCTTGCGCGCGATCGAACCGGGCTCCTTCCGCGTCACGAGCGGCATCGCGTTCGCGGCGCAGGACGGCGTTCCCCTCGCGCTCGACGTCTATCGGCCTCCGGTGGCCGGCACGTATCCCGTCGTGGTGCAGATCTACGGTGGCGCTTGGCAGCGCGGCACGCCGTCAGACTTCGCGGACTTTGCGCGGTACCTCGCCGCGCGCGGGTACGTCGTCATCTGTCCCGACTACCGGCACGCGCCGCGCTGGCAGTGGCCGTCTCAAATCGACGACATCCGCGCCGCCCTCGGATGGATTCGGCAGCACGGCTCGGAGTATGATGCTGACGCCTCCCGCATCGCGCTGATCGGGCGGTCGGCGGGGGCGCACTTGGCGCTGCTCGCCGCGTACGAGGCGCAGCCCACGAATGCCGCACCGATCCGCGGCGTCGTCAGCTACTACGGACCGACCGATCTCATCGACGCATATCTGCATCCGCCATCACCGGATCCATTGCACGTGCGCAAGACGGAGTCCGATTTCATTGGGGGATCTCCAGCGGCGCGCGCAGAGCGCTACCGCGACGCGTCGCCGATCACCTACGCCAACCATCCACTACCGCCGACGCTGCTCGTCTACGGCGCGCGCGATCACATCGTCGAGCCGAAGTACGGCGAACGATTGTACTCGCGCCTGACCGCGACCGGAACGACCGCGGTACTGCTCGAGATCCCCTGGGCGGACCACGCGTTCGATGCGGTGCCGAACGGGATCAGCGCCCAGCTCGCGCTCTATCACACCGAGCGCTTTCTCGCCTGGGCGCTCAGGGAGCGGTAGCGCGAGACCCGGGCGTCAGATGCCTGATGAACCACGCTGTGGCGAGCCGCGCAACTTCCTCGAGTGCGCCCGGCTCCTCGAAGAGATGCGTGGCGCCGTCGATGATATCGAGGCGCACTTCGCCGTGCATGCGTGCTCGCGCCCGCTCGTTGAGCTCGAGCACTTCACGATCGTCGCTCCCGACGATGAGCAGCGTTGGCGCGCGGACATCGGCTAAAGCATCGCCGGCGAGGTCGGGTCGCCCGCCACGCGACACGATGGCGCCGACGTCTCCAGGTTGCCGCGCCGCCGCGACCAGCGCCGCCGCGGCACCTGTGCTCGCGCCGAAGTAGCCGATGGGAAGGGTCGCGATCTCCGCTTGCTGCCGCACCCACGATGTCGTGGCGAGGAGCCGATCCGTGAGCAGCTCGATATCGAATCGGGGCTGTCCCCCGTGCGGGTCAGCGTGCTCCTCTCGGTTGGTCAAGAGATCGAGCAGCAGCGTCGACATGGAGGCGCGCTGGAGCTCCGCCGCCACCGCCCGATTCCGCGGACTATGCCGGCTGCTCCCGCTCCCGTGCGCGAAGAGCACGATGCCCTGGGCACGCTCTGGGATGGCGAGAGTTGCGTCGAGCGACAAGGACGCTACGATGACCCTGACTGTGCGTTCGACCAGCGGCTGCGCAGGCATGGGGCCGGCAGCCTGCAAGACGGGGGCTAGAAAGCCGGGCGTTGGCGGTTGGAGGATTTGGGCGCGCAATCGGATTCGATGGTCAGGTTGCGCCCCAATCCCCAGCCCGCCTAGCCCCCAAACTCGGGCTCGTTAACGAGCGGTGCCTCGACTCCCATCGCGGGCGATTGCCGCTTGCCTCGCTTCTCGACGTACATCAGCCGGTCGGCGCGCTGCATCAACTCATCGAGCGCGCAGGGATCGGCGGGGTCGTACGTCGCCACGCCGATGCTGACGGCGAGTGGGTACATACGGGGGGTCAGGGCGTTGTGGCGAGAAATCGCCGAGCGCAGTCGGGCGGCGAAGATCTCGTCGGCCGGCTCCGTCTCCTCGAGCGCGAGCACCACGAACTCATCGCCCCCGATCCTCGCCACAATGTCGGATTCGCGGAAGACATCGCGCAGCAGCTCCGCGGTCTCGACGAGCGCGCGATCACCCTCGGCGTGACCGAAATTGTCGTTGATCCATTTGAGGCCGTCGAGGTCGACGAATACCTGCGCGACGCGACGACTCATTCGGTCGGCCATCTTCAGTTGCTGGCGAGCTAACGTGACAAATCCGCGCCGGTTGTACAGGCCCGTCAGCTCGTCGACGAGCGACATCGAGCGAAGCGCCATGCGCAGCTGATTGCGCTCGATCGCATAGCGAATGCTTCGGATCAGCAGGTTGCCCTCGACCTCGGGCTTCACGAGCGAATCCTGCGCGCCGGCCTTGAGCGCCGCGACGCCGATGCTGTCATCGCCCACGTCAATCAGCGCGATGATCGGGACGTCGGGCGCATGCTCGTGCACGCGCCGGAGGGTATCGAGCCCCTCAGAGGTCGAGGCGGCGACGGTGAGAAGCACGGCGTCGAAGCGATGCTGCGACAGGGCGCGGAGTCCGTCTCCAGCCGTGCTCGCGCGCACGACTTCGAGCGACGCCGGCGCCGACGCCCCACGAGTGGACGTGACGAGGGACGCGCCAGAATATGGGTCTTCTATAAGAAGAACCTTAATCGGGCCTGCGGTCATCGGGCCCAAAAGCTTTTGGTAGGCAGGAAGCGCTCGGTCATGCGGTCGCGCGGCTGCGGCTGGAGTCGCCACGAGGTGCGCGCCCTGGTGATCTTGCGCACAATTTGGGGCTCTGTTCGCAGGACTGCAAACGTTGCGTTTCGCAACCGTCTGCCA
>JALZAE010000465.1 GCA_030948535.1 Gemmatimonadota bacterium
CGCCCGCACCGGGCCATGCGCGATGATCTCAAAGGCCCCAACAAAAGCGGCGTCCCGCAAAAGCCGGACACCGCGCAATTTTACCCCCGACCAGCGACCAAACCTGTCACCGACCGAACAACTCGAATAAGAGGTACACCAAAACCACCACGCCTACGACAGTGAGCAAGATCAGCATCGGGCTCACACCACCGATCGTCCGGCGAACGGCGGGCACGCTACCCGTCACGGCCTGATTGTAGATCTGGGTCTTGTTCCGGCTAAACGAATCATCGGTGTGGTCCTCGAAGTCCGTCGGCTTGACTCCGATCGGCAGCTCCGTGCGCGAGAAGACGAACGTCGTCGCGCCCACTTCGATCGAATCACCTTCGCTCAACATCTTCGGCGCGGTGGCGGTCTCACCGTTCACCTTCGTGCCCGCCGATCCCATCGAATACAGAACGAACTCGCCGCCCTCGGCCCGCACGTCGACGTGAAAGCGGGACACGGTCGGATCCTTGAGCACGATACTGCACCCAATCTCTCGGCCGATCTGAATCACGCGCTTGCGGAGCAGGTAGCCCTTTTTTTCGTTCTGATTGATCAGAAACGCTTCCGGCGCCGCGGGCGGCACGGGGCGCTTCTGGCTCAGGTCGCTAAGGTAGTAAAAGCGAGCCGAGCCGGCCCCAATGATGTCACCGCTGCCGATGGGCGAGCCCTCGGGCGGCACTTGCCGTCCGTTCAGGATCACCACGTTCTGCGGCGATGCGGGGACGATGTTGGCGCTTCCTTGGCCTTCGGTGCGAATCAAGAAATGGCGCGCCGCGAGATCCATTCTCGGGATGCGCCACGTCGCCTGCGATCCGCTTCCCACCGTCGTTTCGCCCGCAATTTCGCGAGGCTCGATGTCGGGATTTCCGTCGAGCTCAAGAAAGGGCATCGGTCGTTCTCCAGCCGTCATGTGGAATGTCCGCCTTGGTATCAATGTCGCGAAGAATACCGGCGTCGTCTACGGGCACTTCCCGAAGACGCGATGCGAACCGCGCGATGACCTCGCGCGCTCCTCCGGTCTCGATCGTCATCAGGTCCTGCCAACTTTCGCGAGCGAAAAATCCCGGATGCCCGCGCCGTCCGTTGTACACCGGAACGACCACCGGTGCGCGTGTTCTTTGAAATTCGTCTACCACCGCCAACACACTCTCCACGAGCACGACTGGATGATCCACCGGCCACAGCAACACACCTTCCGCCCTCGTGCTCGCCAGCCGTGTCAGCGCGAGCCTCACGGAAGCGATCTGCTCGCCCCGTCCGTGCGGATTCTCAACTACGATCGCCGGAGCCGGCGCGGTGATCCCCGGAGGTGTCACCGCTATGATAGGATCGGCACCAGAGTCGAAAGCCAGCCGAACTACCGTGGCAAGAAAGGTGTCGCCGTTTGGAAGCTGGGCGCACGCCTTCGGCTCGCCGAATCGGGTTCCGGCGCCGGCCCCAAGAATGATGCACGCGAAGGGGTGTCGCGGTGTGTGCGTCACATCACCGTTAACGCCAAAATCGCTCGCCTCAGCAGGGCCGCGGCCAGATCGATTTTGTAGCCATTTTTTGACAACGGGGCCGCGTCATATAACGCGCGATCAGCGAGTGTCGCAACATCGTCTGGATCGATCGATCCCGACGCCACATCCTCTTCGATCGAGCTCGTTACGCGCCATGGTTTTGGCGCGACGCCCCCCAATACCAGACGCACATCGCCGTCCCGCCGCTTCGTCGCCGCGAGGCTGACCAACGCGAAATCCCAGCTCCCGCGCTGCATCAGCTTGTCGTATCGCTGCCAGCCGCCTGCGCTCGCCGCCGGAAGCTCCACTGCCGTCACGTACTCGTCGCTCGACATCGCGGTCTCGCGGTCGAGACGCTCGAGCGGCAGCACGAAAAACTCTTCGATCGGCACCCGGCGCTCCCCGCGCGAGCCGTGAACCACGATCACCGCCTCGAGCGCCGTCAACGCCACCGCTGGATCCGACGGATGCACGATGTAACAGGGGCCGCCGCCGAGTATCGCGTGATACTCGTTCTCTCCCGCGACCGCGGGGCAACCGTCGCCGCCGTTCTTGAGGCAGGACACGTTGCGGCGGTAGTACCAGCAGCGTGGTCGCTGGCAAAGGTTGCCGCCGATCGTGCCCATGTGTCGCAACGCCGTGGTCCCGACGGACTCGCAGGCGCTGGCCAGCGCGGGAAAGCGGCTGCGCACGCGCTCATCCGTCGCTAGGTCGTTCACGCGCGTGGCGGCGCCGATCACCAGGGTGCCGTCCTCCCGCTCGACGATGCCGCGCGCACCTGGAAGGCCGCGCAGATCGACCAGTTCCACGGGCTCTGCCAACCGCTCCTTGATGAGGACCAGCAGGTCCGTCCCGCCGCCAAGCGGGACCGCACCCTCGGCGGCGAGATGCGCGGCCGCATCGGCGGCTGATTGCGCGCGGTGGTAGCGGAAAGGGGACAGCACGGCGGCGCCGGGGTATCTTAAATGGAGGTGCGTGAGTCGTTAGCTTAGCGCGCCGATGAAGCGATCACCAGTGGATCGCACCCGCCACTTCTCGACCCACACACATCCCGATGTTGTCTCGCTCATCGTGCTCCGCTCGATTTGCCCGCGCGCTCATCGTCGCGCTCCCCCTCGCGCTCATCGCCTGCACCGACGAGGGCGAGTCGAAGACCATCTCGCATCGCGATACGGTTCCCTCCGTCGTCGCGCGCGCGGACAGCAACCGGCGCGACAGCACGCGGAAGCCGCTCGTCACCGGTCCGCGCGTGCTCGTTCCGCACAGGCCCAAGCTGTCGCCGCTCGCGGACTCGATCGCGCCCTTTCTCGTATTCCACGCGCAGAATCTGCAGACGCTCACGGTCGCGTCGCGCGAAGGACATTTCCTCCTCGACATCGGGCGCGCCGACACCAAGCTGACCACGCCGGCACGGCTGCAGGCATTTCGCGAGGCGGTTACCGCGCTCGCCCCGGTTCACATCGGCGAGCGATTTCGCGTGCGCGGTCCCTGGGGCGCGGTCGACGCGACGGTGAGTGGATTCGAGTCCTACAGCAACCGCATCACCGCGCTTCTCACGATGCCGCCCGCGATCGACACGATGGCCAAGCGCAAGCTTCCCGTCACCGCAGCGGCTACGCGTGCGACGACGGCGCAGGCCGACGAGCCGGCCGGATGCGTACGCGATGCCGGCCCCGAGATCGTCGCCCGCGCGAAGTCGGTGAAGGATTCGATTGCACGCGCGATCAGGTTCGCCGATACGACGTCGCTTCCCGAGCGGCTGTCGAGGTCGCGCCGCGTGCAGAGCTCCATCGCCTACGGCTGCTTCGGCGGCGCGAAGGCGATGGTGCTCGTCGCCATCGTCGCCGGGGACTACGAATACGGCCGCGAAGTCGTGGCGCTCATCGACTCCGCGGGCTACGTCTCGACCGTCAAGATGGCCGACTCGCGCTTCCGCGTGCACGAGCTCACGGAATCTTTGGACGCCGACGGTGATGGCGTCGACGACGTCGCCGTGAAAGGGAAGGGGATCGGCATCGGCGATACCGCCATTCTCCGGCTCGATCGAAAAACGGGACGGCTCGAGCGACTGACCGGCGGATTCAGCTGGGAAGCGATGTAGAGGTCGCTGCATCGAGGTGAATTTCGCTCGCGGGCACCGTTCCTGTCGCCGCGCCGAGCTCGCTCGCCATCATCTCGAGGTCGAATCCTTCCTTGCGGATGCGCAGGTCGTAGTAGAGGAGCGTGACGACCACGCCCACCATGGGGAAAAAGAGCAGCTGCGCGAACGAGCCGATGAGACCAAGGGCAGCCACGTGCAGCAGGCTCGCCAGCATCTGCACGAGCACCAGCGTGACGATCGACATGATCCAGACGAGCACCGTCGTCACGGCGAGGATGCCGGCCACTCGCCGCATGTGGCCCTGCACCAGCTTGTAGGAACGATCGAACGACGCGACGGCGCGCCGTCCCTCGAGAATCACCACCGCGGGCATCGCGAAGGTCCACGCATAGGCAATGAGCAACAGTACCATCACGCCGATGAGCCAGAGTGGACCGAGCAGCAAGAATGGCATCGATGCCGCGAAGGCGATGAAGCCCGCCAACATCTGCACGAGTAACACGGCGATCAGCGAGCCGGCGCGGCTCAGCGCCTGGCGCAAGGCCGCTCCCGCGCTCGGCTCGCGTCCCAGATACGCCTCCGAGACGATGACCGTGATCGCGGCGTTGGCCACCGTCATGCCGACCATGAAGCTGAGCCCGATTACGAATCCGGTGATGACGAGGCCGACGACGGTGCCGGTTCCGGTGCCGTCTTTCGCCGCGAGCTTGGGCATCAGCAGAGCGATCGACGCGCCGAACACCGCCGCGGCAACGACAAGCGGTGCGTACGCGATGAGGCTGATCGCGACGAGCTGCGCGAACCGCTGGCGAATGATCTGAACGGCGACGTCGATGATCTCTGTCGCCGAGCGGGGACGAAGCTGAGTGGGCACGATACCCGTTTGGAGGTGCGCCAACATACATGTGCGCTCGCGCCATGCAACGTGTGCGTAACCGGCGAAGAGACTGTATCGTCATCCGGCATGACGCGCGAACATCTTCGCCGCTTGGCGTGCACTCTCGCGGCCCTCGCACCGCTCGTGGCGGCGTGCTCACGCGCTCCTTCGCCGGCGGTCGCGCCTGTGCCCGCGCGCGACTCGCTCCCGCAAACGTCGATCTGGGAAGAGCGCGGCCACCGACCGCCGAGCACGATGCATCTGCTCGTTCCGGTCGCCGGCGTGCTCGCCGAGAACATCCCGGACTCGTACTCGGCCGAGCGCGAGGGCAAACGCGTTCACCAGGCCGTCGATATCCTCGCGCCGCGCGGCACACCGGTGCTCGCGACAGTCGATGGACGCGTGCTCAAGATGCACCGCAATACACTCGGCGGTATCACGCTCTACCTGCTGGACGACTCGAGCGAGTTCATCTTCTACTACGCGCATCTGGACAGGTATCGAGACGGCGTCAGCGAAGGCCAGCACGTCGCGCGTGGCGACACGATCGCGTTCGTCGGTACGACGGGTAACGCCTCACCCGAAATGCCGCACCTGCACTTTCAGATGCTTCGCGCCGCGGCAGATGTTAAGTGGTATACGGGGACGCCGGTGGATCCCCGCCCACTGTTCACTTCGACGCCGCCGTTGGGATTGGCGCATTGATGACTGGGGGTTGGGGGTTGGGGGCTGAGGGGTTGGGGCGCCATGAATAGGTTTAGCATTTAGCCATCCGGGCGCCCCTGGCCCCAAACCCCCAGCTCCCAGCCCCGTGGATTCAAAGACACGCGCCACCCTTCGAGCCCAGACCCACCACCTCACCGCGCTCATCCACATTGGCCAGGCCGGCGTCACGCCGGCCGTGCGAAAGGCGGTCGACGATGCATTGAGGACGAAGGAGCTGGTGAAGCTCCATGTGGCTAAGCGCGAAAACGAGACGTTGCGGGACGTCGTCAATGACCTGGCGAAAAAGCTCCGCGCCGATGTGGTTCAGATAATCGGAAACACGACGACACTCTATAGGGAGAACCCGGATCTCGAGCGGAAACCGGGCGCGCTCCCGCCATGGCGGCGATGAGAGCGTCATCACCGAACTGAACACACCGGATGAGGCGATGCTATGTCCACGGCGCAACGGGCCGCCCCACTCGAACCCGAAGTCTCGGGACTGCGCGCGCTGCTGATGCGCGGCACGTTCAACATGCTGGGTTGGGGCAATCAGCGGCAGGAAGGACGCGAGCACACCATCCGACTGATGATCATCGGTGCCTGCCTCTTCCCGGCAATCATGATCACCGCGCAGGTCGTCGTGCTCCTGGTGACCCGCCTACCGCTCGGGCTGATGCTCACCAGTGAGTATCTGGTCTGGGCCGTGCCGGTGATGATCGCTTTCCCGCCGCTGATTTATTTCAGCGCGCGCGTCTCGTGGGACCTCAGCGAAGAGCGCTACCGGCTCGAGAGGGCGAAGCTGGGCGAGCCCCCGACACCCGCGAACAGCCAGCGCGTCGAGCAGTAGGCGCTATCGTCGCTCAGCCCTGATTGCATCGAGCACGCGCCACGGTGTCATCGGGATCTCGCGAATAGGACGGCCGATGGCATCGGCGACGGCGTTCGCGATCGCCGGCGCGGTCGGAATGATCGGTGGCTCGGCCAATCCCTTCGCACCAGTGTGATTCGCCGTCGTGTCCACGCCGCCGACGAAGAACGCGTCGATCTCCGGGATGTCCATCATCGTCGGAATCTTGTAATCGTGCATTGAAGGATTCATCGGAATGCCGAGCGCGCGATCCATCACGCGCTCCTCGAATAGCGCGTACCCCAATCCCTGAATGATTCCGCCATGCAGCTGGCTCTCGGCGAGCGCCGGATTCATGATGCGGCCGGAGTCGTGCGCAGCGACGATGCGCAGCACGCGAACGATGCCCGTCTCCATGTCGACTTCGACTTCGGCGAACTGCGCGCCGAACGCGGAGAGCGAGACTCCATCCGGATTCGGGCCGCGCGATCCGTTTCCGATGATCATCACATCGCCCAACGAGTCCATCACCGCTCTTACAGGCATGGACTTCTTGCCCGTGCGCGCGTGCACCACGCCGTCGCGGACCTCGAGCTTGGCTGGCCCGACCTTCATCAATTCACTCGCCGCCTCGAGCAAGGAGCGACGGGCATCTTCCGCCGCCATGCGCACCGCCGGCCCGACCGACGCCGTCGTGATCGATCCCCACGAGTTCCCGGTGAGGGGCGTCCGCTCGGTGTCGCCGAGCACGACGCGTACTTGATCGAGCGCGAACCCGAGCGCCTCGGCGGCGATCTGCGCGAAGATCGTTCGCGCGCCGGTGCCGAGGTCCTGTGTTCCGCTGAGCACAACGGCGCTCCCGTCGCCATTGATGCGCACCGTCGCATACGCCGGCGGCCCTCCTCCACCGCCCCAGATTTGCGTCGCCATCCCAAAGCCGCGACGCACGGACGAGCGAGCGTCGCGACCGATCGCTGACGACCTGTGCGTGCTCCACCCGATTCTCTCCGCGCCGAGCTGATAGCAGCGATCGAGATGCTTCGCCGAGTAGGGCCGGTTTTTCTTTTGATCGACGGTCGCGTAGTTCACGGTACGCAGCGTCAGCGGATCGATCGCGAGCTCGTGCGCCAGTTCATCCATCGCCCGCTCGAGACCGAAGGCGCCTTCGACGTGACCCGGCGCCCGGAAGCTCGCCATCGCCGAAGCATTGATGTACACGTAGCGATCGACGGTGCGCACATTCGGGCAGCGATACACCTCGTGGTAGATCTGGCCTGGTCCGCCCTCCCATCCACCAATCCCGATGGGCACGTCGGAATCGACAATGATGACGGTCAGTGTGCCGTCGCGCTTGGCGCCGATCGTCACGCGCTGCACCGTCGCTGGACGGTTGCCGGCGTCCATCTGTTCCGCTTCCCGATCGTTTACGCATCGCACGGCGCGCCCGAGCCGGCGCGCGAAGGCGGCGGCGACGTACGTGTGCGGGCCGGCACCGTTCTTCGCGCCGAATCCTCCCCCCATGTACTGCATGATCACGCGCACGTGTGACATCGGAAGGGCGAACGCGCGCGCGAGATGTTCGCGGATCATGAAGATCCCCTGCGTCGCCTCCCACACGGTGAGGCGGTCGTCCTCCCACTCGGCCACCGTGCCGTGCGTTTCGAGCGCGGTGTGCAGCGCGACGGGCGTGCGATATTCGGCGCGGACAACGACGTCGGCGTCGGCGAGACCGCGATCGATGTCGCCGCGCTCGAGCGTTCGCGGAGAATCGACGGGACGGTTCTCATTGTCGCCGCGCACTCTTGGAGCCCTAGGCGCGAGCGCGTCCGCCGCGGTGACCGCGTGCGCGCTTTGGTCGACCGTCAGCCGAATGGCGCGGAGCGCCGCGCGCGCTTCCCGATCGGAATCGGCGCAGACGGCAGCGACTGGTTGGCCCGCGTAACGGATGACCGGATCGAAAAGCGGAAGACCGCCGCGGCTGATGCCGGGCATGGTAGTGAGCACGTCGCGCGCGCCCGGCATCGAGAGCGCGTGCGAAACGTCGAGCGTTCTGATTCGCCCACTCGCGATGGTCGAGCGCAGGATCACCGCGTGGAGCATGCCGGTGCGTTGCACGTCGGAGGTGTAGCGCGCGCGGCCCGTCGCCTTCTCCACGCCATCGGCGCGAACGGCGCTCGTGCCGACGATGCTCAGGCTGGCGTCATCGCCCCACGGCTCCGGCGTGAACGCGGGTATTTCGACGACACGCGTCTCTTCACGTCCTTCAATCTCGATGGTCGTGCTGGTGAATCGCTTACTCGGCATGGCGGGCACCTCGTGCATCCGCGGCCGCCCGGATAGCGCGGACGATCTTCGGATACGTGCCGCATCGGCACAGGTTCCCACTCATCCACTTCACGATGTCGTCGTCCGTTGGATTCGGGTTGCGCGCCAACAGCGCCGACGCGGCGACGATCTGTCCAGGCGTGCAGAATCCGCACTGCAACGCATCGTGATCGATGAACGCGCGTTGCAGCGCGTGCAGCTCGCCCTGCGCGAGCCCTTCGATGGTCGTCACACGTGCGCTCTCGCACGCCGCGGCGAGCGTGAGACACGCATAGTGTGGATCGCCGTCGACGAGGACGGTGCATGCGCCGCACTCGCCGCGATCGCAGACGAGCTTGGTTCCGGTGAGATCGAGCCTGTCGCGCAGCACGGCGAGCAGCGTTTCGTGTTGCGGAATATCGCGCTCGTGCGCGATGCCATTGACCGTCAAAATCATGCGACGATGCCGAGCGAATTGGGAACGCGAATTCCCCTGTTGGCGCGGGGCGATCTCATTATCTTACCCGATGCAGGAGCGGAAGCCCGTTTGACCACCTTGAGGCGAGCCAATGCCCTACGTTATCACCGAAGCGTGCAAGACCGTCAAGGACAAAGCGTGCGTGGACGTTTGTCCCGTCGACTGTATCTATGAGGGGCCCGAGCAGCTGTTCATTCATCCGGACGAGTGCATCGACTGCGGCGCGTGTGAGCCCGAATGTCCCGTGACCGCGATCTTCCCGGAAGAAGATGTGCCCGCCAACATGCGCGAGTTCGTGCAGATCAATCGCGAAGTCTTCAAGTCCGACAATCCGCCAGCGCGTCCAACTCGGTAATTGGTAAGGGTTGGCCGCGCAAAATAGAACGGCGGTGCTCTCGAAGAGCACCACCGTTTTCTTTTGCTTGCGTCCGGGAGAACCGTGCCTCCCTATTGCGCCGTCTCGGTGAATTCCACTGGATTTGCGCCGGCGACGGTTGCGCGCACGGTGTTGCGGCCCGGAAAAGGACCGAGGGCGTAGCGGACCTTGGCGATGCCGTTCGCGCCGGTCACGGTGCTCGTCGCGCTCAAATTGCCACCGCCGAGCACAACGGTCCAATCTACGTTGACGCCCGCGGCGGGCTGGCCATTCGAGGTCACCCGCACGGCTAGCGAATCTCCGACAAACTGCGACACCGTTCCCGACTGCGCGTTGCCACCGGAGATGGCGATGCTGAGATTCGTGTTGCCGCCGCCGCCACCGCCGTTGGATACCACCGTGCCTGTGATTGAGTCGTCATTGACCCCGCAACCAGTTCCTGCGAGCGCGCCAATCGAGAGCGCGACGATCAAAAGATCACGGACAGAACGCATGCAAGCCCCCTGGAAGAACGGCAGCGCGCCTGGCGACGCGCATCTGGATCCGCTGTAGTTCAAGGTTTGCGCCGTCGCTCCCGGCCCAGCGCTAACC
>JALZAE010000471.1 GCA_030948535.1 Gemmatimonadota bacterium
GAAACGCGCGATTGTGATCGTCGACGCGGTCCGCTTCGGTCCCGGCGAGATAAGCGCGCCGAGCCATTGCGTGTGCGCTCACGACGGGCTCCCAGGCAAGCGAGCGCGCATTCGCCTGAGCGCGCTCGAGATCGCTCTCATCCCGCAGCGGCCCCGCGGTCGCCACCAGCGCGACGCGCGCCCCGGCACCGAGCGGGGGCGGCGAGATGCTCATTGTGTGAAGGAGCTAATCGGCAAAGGGGTAGCCAGGCATCGACGAATGAGAAATCGTGCCAACGTAGAGCCGCTCTGCCCGCCAAGCAACACACATTGGACGAACGAATTGGCATGACGTGTGCGAATGGTCACGGTTACAGAAAATGCGGCGCGAACCCGAATGGTCGGCGTCGCGCCATAGCGAAGAGGCACGCCACACACTTGTTGGAGGACGTACCATGCCAGACAAGAACCAGGGTTCCTCGCAGGGCGGCTCGGGCAACAAGGATCAGAACAAGGATCAGAACAGCGGCATGTCCGGGGCGTCAGGCGGAACGAGCGGTGGATCGGGTGGAACGGGTGGTTCCGGTGGATCCGGTGGCCGCGATCAGGGCAGCACCGGTGGGTCGGGCGGCAAGACCGGCGGCCAGACGGGCAACAAGGGCGGCAGCGAAGGTGGCATGAGCGGCTCGGGTGGGTCCGGTGGATCGCAGGGCGGCGGCCAGGGTGGATCGAAGGGCGGATCGCAGGGCGGATCGCAGGGCGGCAGCGGTGGAACCGGTGGGAGCGGCGGCAGCAGCGGCGGCTCCTCTGGTGGCTCCGGCGGCTCGCGCGGCGGCTCGCAGTAATCCCGATCTCGGCTTCAGGGGCGCTCTCAATAGAGAGCGCCCTTTTTTTGCGCCCACTCCCAACCCCTAGCCGCCAGCCCCCAGCCCCCGTTACTTCTCGCCGTGTCGCTCACCACTCGCGTTCTCGCCGCCCTCCTCGTGGGCCTTGGCATCGGCGTCGCGCTCGCGGCGTGGGCACCGGGATCGGTGGCGGCAACGCTGAGTATCAGCGATCCAATTGGCGCGATGTTCGTCAATTCCATTCGGATGACCGTCGTGCCCCTGGTGATGGCGGGACTCATCACCGGCGTCGCGGGCGCGCCCGACCTCGGGTCGATCGGCAGAGTCGGAAAGCGTTCGATCCCCGTGCTCCTCGCGCTACTTCTGTCCGGCGCGCTCTTCGCGATCGTGGTCGGACGGCCCGTGTTGGCGCGCGTACCGATCGACGCGGCAAGCATCGCTTCGTTGGCGAGTGCGGCCGGAGCGACCGCGGCGCAATCGGCGGCGAACGCGCCAGGCTTCGCGCAGTGGCTGACCGAGCTCGTGCCGGCGAACCCCGTGCGCGCCGCGGCCGATGGCGCGATGCTGCCACTGATCATCTTCACCCTCGCCTTTGCGCTGGCGCTTCTGCGGGTGTCCGCCGAGCGGCGCGCAACCGTGGTCGGATTCTTCGCCGGCGTCTTCGACGCAATGCTCGTCCTCGTGCGATGGATTCTCCAGCTCGCGCCCTTGGGCGTGCTCGCGCTAGCCATTGGCCTGGGCGCCCGCACGGGACTCGGGGCCGCGGGTCTCGTGCTCTCGTACGTCGTGGTCGTCTCGCTCGCCTCCGCGCTCTTCGCCGTCGTCGTGCTCTACCCTGCTGCGGTGTTCATTGGGAAGATCCCGCTGCGGCAATTCGCGCGCGGCGCGGCACCGGCGCAGGCGGTGGCGTTCAGCGCCCGCTCCTCGCTCGCCGCGCTCCCGGCCATGATGGAAGGCGCGACGACCACGCTCGCCTTGCCGCGGGAGATCACGCATTTCTTTCTTCCGCTCGCGGCGTCGGTGTTTCGAACGGGAGCCGGCGTTGCGTTGACGATCGGCGTTCTCTTTTTGGCGCGCCTCTACGGCATCTCGCTTTCCGGAACGCAGCTGGCGTCGGTCGTGCTGACCGTGGTGCTCACCAGCTTCAGCGTGCCGGGAATCCCGGGTGGGTCGATCATCGCGATGGCGCCCGTTCTGCTGAGCGCTCACGTTCCGCTCGAGGGCCTGGGCATTCTGCTCGCGCTCGACACGATTCCCGACATGTTCCGCACGACGGTGAACGTGACCGGGAACCTGACCGCGGCCGCGATCATCGCCCGTCCAAATCGCGATGGCAACCATTTTCGGGATGCCGCTGTCTGATTGATCGGAAGCGAGTGCTTCCACCTCCGAGTGGGAAACCCCCGTCTACCTGTTGTTAGGTAGGCGGGGGTACCTGTTTTCGGGGACGACGCGCCGCATCATGCGCCTCGTTTAGCAGCCGCCAGGCTGACGACTGCGACGTTTTTGTTTGGCCGGCGTTGAGAGGATGGCAGTCGCAACGGCCGTGTGGCTTACGCTCGCGGGATGCTTTCGCTGCGCGCCCTCGCCGACGAGCTCGCCTCGGCCGATTCGCTCCTCGCGCTGAGCGGCATCGCCCGCCGATTCGGATTCTCGTCCGATGTTCTTCCGCTCGACCGCGCGTCGCTCCAGGCGTTGGGAATCGGTGACGACATCGTCAAGGCACGCATCGCCGCCGGTCCGGGCGCTCTTCGCGCGCTCATCGTCTCGCTCGCCGATGGCGCGTCGGTTCGTGAGCGCATCTCGCGGATCGCGACGCGACTCTCGGCTCGAGCTCCGCAACTCCTGTGGCTCGTGCTGGCACTCGATCCGGGGCACGAGCGCGTTGCCATCGCCACCTGGTCGCCGCGGCGCCCTCGGCCGCGGACCTGCGCTCTCCTGGTGGATCGCGCGCACGTCCTACCAACCGACGCCGAGACGTTGCGACATCTCGCCGCCGCATCCGGCGCGCACGATGTGCTCACGCACGGACGATGGCTCGACGTCCTCGGACGCGATGCGCTCACGCGCCGATTCTTCCGCGAGCTCGAGCGCGTGGTTCGCGCGCTCGCCGCGAGCGGGAGCCCGCGCGCGCCTGAGCACGATCGCGACGAGCTCGCGCTGCTCTCGGTATCGCGGCTCGTGTTCCTTTCCTTTCTCGAGTCGAAGGGGTGGCTCGATGGCGACGCGCGTTTTCTCGAGCGCGGCTTCGCCGACTGCATGCTGAGCGGGGGCAATTATCATCGCCGCGTGATCGAGCCCCTGGTCTTCGGCACGCTGAACACGCCTGTGCGAAAACGCGCGACTACCGCGCGCGCTTTTGGTCGCATCCCGTTCCTGAACGGTGGGCTCTTCGCACGGTCGCCCGTGGAACGCCGTCATTCTACGCTGCGATTCCCGGACGACGCGCTCGGCGTCGTCTTTGGCGATCTGCTCACGCGTTACCGCTTCACCGCACGAGAGAACGACGGCGACTGGTCGGAGACCGCGGTCGACCCGGAGATGCTCGGAAAGGCTTTCGAGTCCCTCATGGCGTCGCGCGAGCGGCGCATCAGCGGCGCGTACTACACGCCGCAGCCGCTGGTCGTGCGGTTGGCCGACGCCGCGCTCGTGCAGGCGCTCTCCAACGATCGAATATCCGGCGACGCCGTAGCGGCCGCGCTTCACGGCGAATCAATCGGCGATCTCGAGATCGCGGCGGCGCTTCGCGTCCGCATCTCGCGCATACGGGTGCTCGACCCGGCTTGCGGCTCGGGCGCATTTCTCGTGTATGCGCTCGAGCGCTTGGCCGCGCTCACCTCGCATGCCGGCGACACGCGCCCGCCGGCTGTCATCCGCCGCGAGCTGTTGGCGCGATCGATTTTCGGCGTCGACATCAATCCCACCGCCGTGTGGTTGTGCGAGTTGCGCCTGTGGCTCTCGGTGGTGATCGAGACCGACCCGGCCGACTCGCTTGACGTGCCTCCGCTGCCAAACCTGGACCGCAACATCTGCATCGGAGACTCGTTGGGCGGCGACGGTTGGGACGCCGCGCCCGAGCGAGGCGCCGCGCTCACCCTTGGGCAGCTGCGCGAGCGCTACGCCCGAGCGACCGGAGCGCGCAAACACCGGTTGCAGCGCGAGCTCGATCGCCGCGAGCGGGCCGTCGCCATCCGCCTCGCCGACTCGAAGTTGGAGTCGTGCGCTGCGCGGCGGCGCGATCTGCTCTCGATGCTGCGCGGCCGAGATCTGTTCGGGGCGCGTCGATCGCCCACCTCCGCCGATCGCGCCGCGCTGGCGGAATCGCGCTCGCTGTCGCGCGAGCTACGGGCCCGACGCCGCGCGCTCGTCGCCGGCGGCGCGCTTCCCTTCTCCTGGTCGACGCGCTTCGCCGACGTCGCCGCCGCCGGCGGATTCGATCTCGTCCTCGGCAATCCCCCATGGGTACGTCTGCACCGCGTGCCCGCCGCCGCGCGCATCGACCTGCGCGCGCGTTTCTCCGTCTTCGCGAAGCCGAGCTGGACGCGCGGCGCCAACTCATCGCGCGCCGGCGTTGGCTTCGCCGCGCAGATCGACGTCGCATCGCTCTTCATCGAGCGGAGCGTTCGGTTGACGCGGGAAAATCTCATGGGCAATTGCGGCGGCGTCGTCGCGCTGCTCGTCCCCGCGAAGCTCTGGCACGCGCTCGCCGCCGGTGGTGTTCGGCGATTGCTCACGACCGAGTCGCGCCTGCTCGCGCTCGAGGATTGGTCCGAATCGCAGACGACGTTCGACGCCGCCGTGTATCCATCGACGCTCATCGCGCGGCGCTCCTCCTCGCGCGAGGAGTCGTCGATCGCCAGCGTGCTTCACCGTCGCACTGGGCCGCTCGGCTGGACGATCGCACGCGATTCTCTCCACCTCGACTCGGGCGACGCGGCGAGTCCGTGGCTGGTCGTGCCACCCGCCGTCCGCGAATCGTGGAATCGCATGCGCTCGGCTGGACCGGCGCTCGCAGACAGTTTTTCGGCGCGCCGCAGCTCGGCGTCAAGTGTGGCTGCAATGAAGCGTTCGTCGTTCGCGTGACCGGATCCGCCGACGGCATTGCCATGGTGCGATCGGATGAGCGCGAGGGTTCCGTCGAGCGCGAGCTCCTGCGTCCTCTGCTCCGCGGCGAATCCATCGCGCCCTGGGCGCCCAACGAGAGCGGCGAGCTGATCATCTGGACCCACGGCGCGACTGGCGCCGCGGTCGATCGGCTGCCGCCGCACGCGACACGCTGGCTCGCGCAGTGGCGCTCGCGACTTACTGCGCGCACCGACGCCCGCCGCTCGAGATGGTGGTCGCTCTTTCGCACCGCCGGAGCGGGCGATCGACTCGCGCGTGTCGTGTGGGCCGATGTCGGCCGTGGTCCGCGCGCGCTTGTCCTCGACGCGGGTGATCCATCGGTGCCGCTCAACAGCTGCTACGTCATCGCGTGCCGCGAACCACATGACGCGCATGCGCTCACGGCCATCCTGAACAGCGCGCTCGGCGCCGCGTGGCTCGATGCGGTCGCCGAACCGGCGCGCGGCGGCTACCGGCGCTACCTCGGCTGGACCGTCGGACTCTTGCCGGTGCCGAACGACTGGCCGCGCGCGCGGGACATTCTTGCTCCGATCGCCGAGCGCGCGGCCGTTGGCCTACCGCCGCATCGCGACGAGTTGCTCGCTGCCGTGCTCAGCGCCTATGATCTTCGCGCGCGCGAGGTCGCACCGCTCCTCACGTGGACATCAGGCTAGCGCAGCGCGATGCGCGAGCCGTGCGCGCATCGATCGCGCGGGCGATCCTGGGCGATGGCTGCACGCCAGGCGTCATCGGCGGCATCGCACTGCGATCGCACCAACTCGTGGCGATCGATCGCTTGCGCGTGATCTTGCGCGAGCGACACGGCGCCCTTCTCGCCGACGAAGTCGGCTTGGGCAAGACCTATGTGGCGGCGGCGTTGCTCCGGGAGGCGTCGCATCCGCTGGTCATTGCGCCGGCATCGTTGCGGTCGATGTGGCGCGAGGCGCTCGTTGCGGCCGACGTCGCTGCCGAATTCGTCAGCTACGAGTCGCTCAGTCGAGGGCGCTCGCCACGCACGGTCGCGCCCGACCTGATCGTCCTCGACGAGGCACATCACGCGCGCACGCCATCGACCCGGCGCTACCGCGCCCTCGCGCTCCTCGCCCTGCGTGCGCACGTCCTTTTTCTCTCGGCCACGCCAATCCACAACGCGCGCCGAGATCTCGCCGCGCTCATCGCGCTCGTCGCCGGTTCGGCCGCGTGGACAATGGATGATGCTGCGCTATCGCGGTTCGTCCTGCGACGAGACGGAAGCGATGTCGGGGCGAGCGCGACCATACCGGACGTGTCGCCGATGCACTGGCTCGAGGTCGGCGATGACGTCGCGCTACTGGAGCCCCTCCTCGCCCTCCCCCCGCCGGTGCCACCGCGGGGCGCCGGCCACGGCGGCGCACTGCTGACCATCTCCCTGCTCAAGCAGTGGGCGTCGAGCCGCGCCGCCCTGGTCGGCGCGCTGCGGCGCCGGCTCGAGCGCGGCAGCGCGCTGTGCGCGGCGCTCGAGGGAGGCACGCATCCATCGCGCGAGGAGCTGGCGTCGTGGCTCGCCGGCGACGGCGCTGTGCAACTCGGATTCGCCGGCCTGTTGGCGCCGACCTCGCCAACGAGCGGGGAGATGATGAGTGGAGTGGTCGCGCACATCCGGGCGGTTCGTGTGCTGCTCGATCTCGCACGAGCGGATTCGACGATCGACGTCCGTCGCGGCAAGCGGATCCTCGAGCTGCGCAACGCGCACGCGGGCGAGAAGATCGTGGCCTTTTCCGCGTACGCCGACACCGTCAGTGCGATGTTCGGCGCGTTGCGCCACGTTGGCGGTGCCTGCGCCCTCACCGGCAAGGGCGCGCGCGTCGCCGGCGGCGCCCTCAGTCGGACGGAGGCGCTGGCGCGCTTCGCGCCGATCGGATCGCGCGCGCATCGCCCGCGCTCGGTAGAAAAGATCGACCTCCTTCTCACCACGGATCTACTCGCCGAAGGTGTGAATCTTCAGGACGCCTCCGTGGTACTTCACCTCGATCTGCCGTGGACCGGTGCGCGCCTCGAGCAACGCGTTGGGCGTTCGCGCCGTATCGGCGCGCCCCACTCACTCACCTCGGTGTACGCCTTGGCGCCGCCCGCCGCGGTCGAGGAGGTTTTGCGTGTCGAATCGCGCATCGCGAAAAAGCTCGGCCACGCCCGTGCGGTGCTCGGGGGCGATCTGCTGTTACTGCATCCGGCGACGGCCCAAGGAGACGAGTCCGTTGCCAGGCGACGCGCACGCATCGTACAGCTGCTGTCGCGCTGGAAGAACGGCGCAGCCCGTGAAGACGATCGTGCACTTATGGCGGCATCGCTAGCTCGGGTCGAAGGAGCGTTGATCGCGGTGAGAGATGCATCCGGCTCCCATCTACTCGCCGTCGCGGCTGACGGTCGGGCCACGGATGACGCAGTGGCGGTCGAAGGCCTTCTCCACCAAGCGCGCGGCGATGATGCCGAGCTCGATGAGCGACGGGTCGATACGGCGATCGCCGCGGCGCTACGATGGCTTGCTCGGCGCGAGGCGGCACGGCGTGCGGGAGTCGATGTCGCCGCGACATCTTCCGCTCGACGGCGCGCATCCCGCGACGTCGCGGGCGCGCTCGACTCCACCCCGTTTCACCGCCGAGCCAAGCGCGCGGACCTTTTCGCGCGCGGGCTCGCGTCCGCGTCGACTATGCAGAGCATCGGCGCGGAGTGGCGTATGGCGGACGGCGTCGAGCTAGCCCCCGGCGGGGACTCCGCCCCCGCGACTAGCGAGATCCTGGCGATACTTCTCCTCGTTCCCGGTATGCACTCGCGCGAGTAGCCTTCGCCATGCCCCAGGTTACACCGCGCGCGCCACTCGCCATCCTCTTCGATCTCGACGGCACGCTCGTCGATTCGATCGCGCTCATTCTCGCCAGCTTCCGCTACACCTTCGCCGCGCACGGTATCCCGGCGCTGAGCGACGCCGAGATCGCCGTGGGGATCGGCACGCCGCTCGCCACGCAATTCCGCCCCTACGCGCGCGACGACTCGCACCTCTCGGCCTTGATCGAGAGCTATCGCGAGCATCAGCGCGAGCAACACGATCTCATGCTGCGCGAGTACGCCGGCATGCGCGACATGCTCGCCGCGTTGCGTCGCGCGGGTCATCAGGTCGCCGTCGTCACGAGCAAAGGGCTCGCGCTTGCCCAGCGCGCTCTCGACTTCACGGGCTTGACCGCGCACATCGACGCGCTCGTCGGACTCGAATCGACGGAGCATCACAAGCCGCGCCCCGAGCCGGTGCTGCATGCGATGTCCCTACTCCGCCGCGAGACGGCCGACGCTATCTTCGTCGGAGATTCTCCGCACGACATCGCGGCGGGGCGCGCCGCCGGCGTGCCTACGATCGCGGTCACCTGGGGAGCCTTCAACGAAGCAGCGTTGAGCGCCGCTCAACCGACCTACCTCGTGCACACCGTTCCCGAGCTCACGGCGCTCATTGACGGGCTGCAAGTCGCGCGGGGCCAAGCCGAGGTCTAACGCCGCAGATCGTTCCTGTCGCGCGCTTTAAGCCTCGCGCGGTTCAAACCTTTCGGGTGCCCAGAGTATCTACTCTTGCGACGTGACACGGACGACTCGGAGAAGATGCTCGCAGCAATCGCTCAACACGCGCACGCTATGCAGGACGGTGGCAACGCCGATGTGGCTCTGGCCGCGTCGGGGGACCGCCGGGCGTTCGAGCGGTTGTACCGCCTCAACGTGAATCGCGTCTTCTCGATCTGCACGCGGATGACCGGAAGCCGCACGCGGGCCGAGGAGCTGACGCAGGATGTGTTCGTGCGAGCGTGGGAGAAGCTGCCGCTGTTTCGCGGCGAGAGCGCGTTCTCGACGTGGCTGCACCGGCTGGCGGTGAACGTGGTGCTCAACGCTCGCAAAGTCGACGGACGCGAGCGCTCGAGGGGTGGGGAAGGCGATGAGGACGAGTACGAGCAACCGTCGCACAAGGTGGCGCGGCCCGGCGAGCGGATGGATTTGGAAGCGGCGATCGCCAAGCTGCCGCCCGGCGCCAAGCGAGTGTTTGTTTTGCACGATGTCGAAGGCTACAAGCATGAAGAAATCGCCGAGATGCTCGGCGTGACGGCTGGTGGGAGCAAAGCGCAGCTGCACCGCGCGCGGCTCCTCTTACGAGAGGCTCTGAACCGATGACGAACAACAACAACGAATCCGACCTCGGGTGCCTCGCGTTCGACGCGAGATTGCCCGACTACCTCGAGCGCGATCTCGATGAGGCGTCGCGCTTGCAGCTCGAGGCGCACGCCGCGCAGTGCACGCGCTGCAGTGAGATGCTGTCCGAGCTCGGCGCTCTGGCGGTGCAGGCTCGCGCGCTCCCGATGCTCGCGCCGTCGCGCGATCTGTGGAGTGGCATCGAGGCGCGGATCGAAGCGCCGGTGCTCGGCTTGCCATCGTCGGTGGGCGCGGGCGCACAGCGCTGGCGTCGCTCGAACGTGTGGATGAGTGCCGCGGCCGCCGCGGGTCTGATGATCGCCACCTCGGGAATCACGTACGCGCTGACGGCGCGTGCGGTCCCCAAGCCGGTGGCAGTGCAACCGCCGGCGCGCGCGGTCGCCCCGGCGCCCACTCTCGCGAGCGCGGCGCACACGACGGATACGGTGATCGTCACGCGATTCGTCATGGGGGACGAATCGAAGACAGCCGGCCGCGCTCAGCTCGTCAACGTCGGAGCACGCCATGCCGAGCGCATCTACGGCAGGGAGATCACCGCGCTGCAGAACGTGATCGAGCGCCGGCGCGCGGATCTCGATCCGCGCACGCTGGCAATCATCGATTACAACATCACAGTCATCGAGGGCGCGATCGGGCAGACCAAGGCCGCACTGGCCAAGGATCCCGCCAGTCACTTCCTCCTCGAGCAATTGAATGGTGCGCTCGACAAGAAAGTCGAGCTCCTCCGCACGGCGGCGCAGCTGCCCTCGCGGTCATAGACGAATCGAACATTGGACACGAGATCACAATCATGAGCACGAACTCGCGAATCATCTGGAGCCTGGCGGCGCTTGGCGTCGTGGTGGCCGCTCCGCTGAGCGCGCAACGCAATCGCGGACGCGATGACACGCGTACCCGCATCGACACGACGTTTGCGTTCGGCGCGCGCGGCACTGTCGATCTATCGGCGGTCTCGGGGACGATCACCGTCCGCGGCGGCTCGCGCGATGAGGTGAAGGTGAGCGCCACGAGCGACCACGGCGTGCTGCGCCTGGAGAGCTCAGGCTCGCGGCTGACACTGTCGACGCGCTCGGATCATGGCAATGGCGGCGATACGCGGTACGAGGTCACCGTGCCCACCGGCACTCGAGTGCTCGCTCGCACTACGTCGGGCGACATCACCATCCGCGGCGTGAAAGGCGAAGTCGAGATCCACTCGACGAACGGGAACATGAAGATCGACGACGCCGAACGGGTGACCTTCGATGCGATCTCGGGTGATGTCGAGGCGACGCGTGTCACCGGCATCCTCACCGGCACCACGGTCAGCGGCGACCTCAAGCTCGACGGCGGCGTCGGCGAGGTCGACGTCGAGACGGTGAGCGGCGAAATCGCGCTCACGCGCGCGCGGGCGAAGTCAGTTCGGCTCAAGAGCGTCAGCGGCGACATCGACTACGAGGGCACCATCGACGCCGGCGGACGTTACGTCTTCGGCTCGCACTCCGGGCGCATTCGCCTGGCGCTCCCCGACAACGCGAATGTCACGCTGAGCATCGACACCTTCAACGGCGACGTGCAGAGCGATTTCCCCATGGTGCTGAATCCCGGCGAGCGCCGCGGACGCCACATGGAATTCACGATCGGCAGTGGCGGCGCGCGTCTGACTGCCGAGACGTTCAGCGGTGATGTCGAGATCAAGAAGATCGGGCGCCGGGAGCGATAGGATGCGCGACCCGAGATCAATTCATTCAGCGAGACCAGCCATGAAACGTGCACATGTCCTGCTCGGCGCAGCTCTCATCGCGGGTGCGACGACGCTGTCCGCGCAGGCGAAGCAACCGGAGAACGGCGAGAAGTTCGATTGGTCGGGCCGCGTTCCGTCCGGCGCGTGGCTTCGCGTCCTCAACATCAACGGATCCGTTGATGTCGAACCAGCGAGCGGCGACCAGGCAAGCATTCATGGCGAGAAGCAATGGCGCCGTGGCGATCCGGCGTGGGTGCGCTTCGAGGTCGTGAAGAGTGGCGACAACGTCATCGTCTGCGCGCTGTGGAACGACAACGATACTTGCGATGAGCGCGGCATCCACTCGCACGGACACAACGATCGCGGCGAGCGCCGCAACAACGACGTCAACGTCCATTTCACCGTCAAGCTGCCGAAGGGCGTGAAGATCGACGCGTCGACGGTGAACGGCGCGGTCGACGTGCGCGGCGCCACGACGGAAGTGGAAGCGACGTCGGTCAACGGCCGCGTCGAAGCGACCAGCAGCGGCGGTCCCGTGACCGGCTCATCGGTGAACGGCGATGTCACGGCGCACATGGAGCAGCTCACCGGCTCGAGCGATCTGCGCTTCACCACGGTCAACGGCTCGATCACCGTCGACATGCCGGGCAAGCTGGATGCCGATGTCGAGATGGAGACGGTGAACGGCAGCATCCGCAGCGACTATCCGATGACCATCGAAGGCGGACGCATCTCCCCGAAGCACTTACGCGCCAAGATCGGCAGTGGCGGCAGGCGCATTCGCTTCACCACGGTGAACGGGAGCATCACGCTTCGGAAACTGAACTGAGGGCGAGCCGTAGGGGGAAGGCGGATCACCGAGTCCGTATTCCCCACCCTCTGTCCAGGCACCACATGCGCCGCTTGCTGCTTCTCCTCCCGTTGCTCGCCGCTTGTCACGGACATAGTGCAAGCGAGCCTACGCGAATCAGCCGGAACGCGCCGATCCAGGCCGGCAACTGGCTCCGCGTTCGCGACTTGAGCGGCAACGTCAAGATCGAGCCCGCGACCGGGAGCAACGTCGAGATCGTCGGCGTGAAGCGGTGGAACAAGGGCAACCCCGATGACGTCCGTTTTCAGGTGGTGTCCTCGGGCGGCGACGTCACCGTCTGCGCGGTGTGGAACGACGGCCGCTGCGATAA
Organism: Gemmatimonadota bacterium; assembly: GCA_030948535.1. Taxonomy (GTDB): domain Bacteria; phylum Gemmatimonadota; class Gemmatimonadetes; order Gemmatimonadales; family Gemmatimonadaceae; genus JALZAE01. Next base: position 12,057 of record JALZAE010000471.1, read on the forward strand.
GAACTCCACCTCCGGCCGCCGCCACTTCTTCCGTCTCCCGACGTGGGGCTTCTGGCGTCATACGAACACCGACGTCAGCGCCGACTTCGTCATCCGCGTGCCGGACGGCGTCAAGATCGACGTGCAGGATGTGAACGGTGACGTCGACGTTCGCGGCGCCACCTCCGACGTCGTCGCGAAGACGGTGAATGGCGACGTACACACGTCGTCGACCGGCGGCGCACTTCGCGCGGCGACAGTCACCGGCAACGTCACGGCGCACATGGACTCGCTCTCCGAATCCGGCGGCGACATCCGGCTCGAGACGGTCACCGGCAACGTCGTGGCCGAGCTGCCCGCCGCTCTCAACGCCGAGCTCGATGCCCGCACGGTCACTGGTGGATTGCAGTCCGACTACACGTTGCAGGCGTCGGGGCGCATCAACCCGCAGCACGTCCGCGCGAGGATCGGCACCGGAAGCCGGCATCTCCGAATCTCCACCGTCACTGGCGACGTCGCGTTACGTCGCGCACAGCCGGCGGCCGCTCCAGCGGCGATCGTCGCGCCCTGAGGCCTGACGCATCGACTCACGCCCCTCGCTGCGATTCGCGGCGGGGGGCGTTATGTTGTCGATGCTATCTATCGGGGTCTACCGGTGTCGGCTGAGCTGAAAGAAAATGCGGCAGGCACCACGTCGCCGCGCGCGTTGATCGTCGATGACGAGCCCACGATTCGTGAGGCGCTCCGGCGATTCTTCACGCGCCTGGGATGGACGGCGTCCGAAGCGGTCGATGGCCAGTCGGCGTTCACGCTTCTCACCGCCGCGCCCGCGCCGGAATTCGACGTCGTGATCTGCGATCTGCGGATGCCGCACATGTCCGGCGCCGAGCTGCATGACCGACTCGAGCGTGAGAATCCCGAGATTCTGTCGCGCTTCATCTTCGTCGCCGGGGATGTCACCTCACCCGAGATGGCGGAGTTCGTTCGCCGCACCAAGCGCCCCGTCATTCTCAAACCGTTCGAGCTCGCCGCGCTCGCCGATCTCATCAAGCGCGCGAGCGTCTGAGCGGCGCTACCGTCGCACCTGCGCGACGACCTGTCCGCTCGCGCTGCTCGCCGGCTGAAAATCGCGCCGCGGCTCGAAGGTTTCGGGCAGTAGCTCGACCGCCGACACGCGCGCGACGGCGAAATGCTTCCAGCCGTGCTCCGCGCCCTTGTCGCTCTGGCCGCGCACCTGAAAGACCTGCAGCAGCTCCGCGCCATCACCCTTGCGGATGATCGCGTGCGGCTGCACGGTGCGCAGTTTGCCGACGCCATATACGAGCTGGATCATGCGTCGCTCGTCGAGCGCGCGCAGCACGATCTCGCGATCCATCCCGCTCAGCACTATCGGCTCGGGCTCTTTCTTAATCATCGGCGGCCACCGCGCTCGCCGAGGCGCCGCCGCGGCGCCGGGTGCCCGCACGCCGCACGCCGATCATCTCCGCCACGATGCTGACGGCGATCTCCTCCGGCGTATCAGCCCCGATCGGCAAGCCGATGGGCGCGTGCACCCGCGACAGCATGTCGGGCGCGACGCCCCACTCCTCCAGCAGTCGCCGCGTGAGCGCGACCTTGCGGCGGCTGCCGAGCATTCCGATGTACCGCGCGTCCATGCGCGCCACCTGCTCGAGGATCAGCGCGTCGTGCTGATGGCCGCGCGTCGCGATCACCACGTATGTCGCGGCGTCGACGCCGACAGTCGGCGGCACCGCGCCGTAGTCGCACACCAGCGCGCGCTCGGCGAAGGGCAACCGCGCCGGATCGGCGAACTCGGCGCGGTCGTCGATCACCGTCACGCGCCAGCCGGCGAACGACGCCGCCTGCGCCACGCGCGCGCCGACGTGCCCTGCACCGAACACGACCAGCCGTGGCGGTCCGACGACGGGCTCCACGAGGATTCCACTACGCAACTCCGGCTCCTCCCGGAGTGGATCGAGCATCTCGGCTGCGACGGCCAGCCGCGGACTTCCCTTGCCGATGGTGGCGCGCTCGCGCACCAACATCTTCTCGATCCCGTTCGACCAATCGTCGCCCGTCGCCAGCACCGCGCGCTCCCCGCGCGACAGCGCCGCCGAGACCTCGGCGTAGACGGCGCTCAGCGTCGCGTCGGGAAAAACCGGCTCGATGAACATCACCGCCGTGCCGCCGCAGGTGAGCCCGTAATCGCCGGCCAACTCGGCGTTGAGCGTGTGCTCCGTCACCGCGGGCGCACGTTTCTCCGCGACGGCAGTCGCGCGCTCGATGATTTCTGCCTCCAGACAGCCACCGCCGACGGTGCCGAGCCGCGCGCCTTCAGTCGTGATCAGCATCTTCGCGGTCGCGCTCATGGGCAAGGAGCCGCGACGCCGCGCCACGCTGGCGAGCGCACCGCTCCCACCGCCCGCCGCGAGACGCGCGCACTCCGTGCTGATCGATGACCATGACATGCGCTTAGCTTATGCGTTGCGGCGCCGCGAGGAAAGCGGCGCGCTGGCAACTCTCCTCGGCCACTCGTCGGAGTGCGGTATGCGAGCTCGCTTGATTGTGGCTTGTGCGATCGCGTCGATGGTGCTGTGTGCGCCGTGCAGCGCGCAGCTTGCGTCGGAGTCAGCACGCGCGGTAGAGCATCACTATTGGCGCAACTTCGCGCTCGGCATCGGCGGAAGCATCGTGCTGCACGAGGCGGGACACGTCGTCGTGGGTTACGCGGTCGGCACGCCGATGACGTTCGGTCTCGATCATGGACGCCCGACGATCTACTCGCACATCAATCTGCATAAGGATGCCAACAAGCAATTCATCTTTTCAGGGATGGGGCTCACCGTCCAGACGCTGCTCGACGAGGCGATCCTCGATGTGCCGCACGAGCGCGGCAGTGCGGTCGAGCGCGGCATCCTCGCCGGCGGAATCGCCACCGCGGCGTTCTACGCGACGATCGGCCGGGATGCGAGTGTGAGCGACATCGCGCTCATGGCGCGCACGTCATCGCTGAGCCGCGCGGAGATCTCGTTGATCTTTGCATCGGTCGCGGCCCTGCATGTC
>JALZAE010000487.1 GCA_030948535.1 Gemmatimonadota bacterium
GGTCGCAGTAGCATTGACGCGTCGCGTATCGCCGCTGGCCCGAAGCGAGCTCCCGGACGGAACGTGGTGCCGCCGTCGAACGGCGCCCAGCACCGCGACCGCAGGCGACGAAACGTCGCCGAGGCGAGGTAGGCGCGCGAACGTACGAATCCCGGCGAAGCGGGGGATCGCCAGTGCGTCAAGCGGTCCGATCGGCGCGCTACCGGTGCCCGACTGCGGCTTAGAAGATGGCATGACCGGCATCGTCTCAAGCGCTTCGGCGGACAACCGAGCGCGACTGCGTCTGAAGTTCGGGCATTCCGAGCAACGAACGGTCAGGCGGAGGGCTTCGCTTCAGCGTCCGGCCGGATGACAGCGCGCCCGCAGCGCACGGTGAACGCCAAAGTAGGTCTCCTTGTCGGTGACCCTCTCGCCGAGTTGCGTCTCGATGTGTTCGATCCGGTGGCATAGCGACTGGCGCCGAGGTGAAGGGGTCCATGCTTCTCCGCCTTGTGTCGGCGGTGCGCGCGGTAGGCCTCCAGTGCAGGGAGAGCTGCGGCTCGCGCTTCCTCCACCTGCATGCGCTCAATCGCGGTGCTGATGACGCCTCTTCACAACGAGGTGCTCGTGTCGCCGGCGCCGGGTGGGTCGAACGTCGACGGAAGTGTCGAGGTGTTCGCACGCGGCGTCGCCGAGCTAACCGGCGGATGATCGGCGGCTTCGCCAGTGACCCGGCACGATCGTTCTTGGACAGGCGGTCGGTCGTTGACATATTGTCCAGCGCGTGGCCAAACCCCTGACACGCGGGACGCTTGTCGGTGTGCCGTCCACGGACGATGATCTGCCGCCAGTCCTTGCCCCGCTACAGCAATCGCTGGCGGCCCCTGACCCTGCACGCGAAGGCTAGTAACACGAAGATGGGAGTACGCGTGATCCTGGACGCGCTGGCGTTCTGGGGAGCGCGCTTTCCCGGGCCGGTGACCGATGGACTCTGGTTGACGAGAACGTTCGTCGGCTGGCAGCTCGATGCGTAGGTTCGGCGGATGGTTTCGAGCGCCGTTACTGCCCTACCGAAGACCTGGTACCTCGCGCGGACGGCGACTGAAGCAACTGGGCCGGTCGCGAGGCGGCCCCACGCGACCGATGCGTTGAGACCATGTCGGCCGCGGCTTTGAGCACCCCGGGCTCAGGCACTGGCTCACACGACGGTTATCCCGCCGTCAAGGGGGAGTACCGCACCCGTGGCGTAGGGTGCGTCGACAGCCAGAAAGCGAATCGCTGACACGACCTCCTCCGGCGTCGCGAGTCGCTTCAGAGGAACCCGATCAATCGCTTCGCGGCGAGCCTCGGCGGGGTCGGGAGACAACGCAAGCTCGGCGTGAATCATCGGCGTGTCGATTGGACCCGGACAGACTACGTTGACACGAACTTTCGGCGCGAGCTCTGCCGCTAGTGCTTTGGTCATCCCGACGATCCCTGCCTTAGAGGCGCAGTAATGGACGCACTCGGCCATGCCGAGACTTGAAAGTTCTGAGCCAACGTTGACGATTACGCCGCCGTCGGCGGCCATCATCCGCAGTGCTGCTTCCCGCGCGACGTAGAAGCTACCCGAAAGGTTGATGTCGATTGTACGCTGCCATGTCTTCGCGTGGAGGTCCTCGAGGGGCGTCGGATCGGAGACGCCTGCGGCGTTAATCACGATGTCCAGGCCCCCCAGGGTCTCATCGGCGCTGGCGACAGCGGCGGCCACAGCAATCGGGTCCGCGACGTCGACCGGGAATGGGCGTACGGCCTCGCCGAGTTCCGCGGCGAGCTCCGCAAGCCGCTCTGCGCGACGCGCCAAGAGAGCCACGACTGCGCCTTCGGCGACGAACCGCTTGGTGGCAGCCATTCCCACCCCCGAGCTCGCGCCCGTGATGAGCACCCGCTTCCCAGACAGGCCGCTGATTGAAATCACGGCCGACGGTCTCCTTATTACGCGGACACGAACTGGTGCGACGCCACGCGATCGCCGTCGAGCCGGACGAGTACACCGCGCAGGACGCCGGCGTTGTATTCGCTCCCGGGGTTCAGGGCCACGGAGTCGCCGATCCGCGCGCTCCCGCGCGATTCGTGAACGTGGCCGTGCAGGGTCAGCACGGGCTTGTATTTCGTGATCGCATCGGCAACGGCGGTACTCCCTACTGGCTTCATATTGGAGGTAGCGCCGCCTCGCAGACTGAGGTCATCGCCCAACTCGGGCGCTAAGTCGAGCCCGCTGTTAAACGGTGGCACGTGCATGTT
>JALZAE010000522.1 GCA_030948535.1 Gemmatimonadota bacterium
GCCACATCCCGCACCATACGCTCAACAACAACGTCGAGACAAATGGCGCCGGAGGACTGACGTTGCTGGTGGAGGTCTCGCCCTAGCGTCGCCCCTTCGCACGCACGTTGCTGCTATGGGGCGGAACGCCTCGCGTGCGACGACCAGTGGATCGCGCGAATCTTCCAAATGCAGAGCTCGACACCCTGATGACGATGCTCGAGCAGCAGTACCACGATCCGTACGCGCCCCAGATGACGCCGGACAATCAGGCGATGCTCGACAGTCTCACTGCCAAGACCGGAGCCGCGTTCGACCGCACCTTTCGGCAGGAGGTCATCAAGCACCATTCGGACGGCATCGCCATGATCGATCAGTATTTGCCCAGGCTGACCAACGCGAAGCTCAAGGCGATGGCGGAGAAGATGAAGGCCGATCAGCAGCGCGACATCGCCCAACTCCAGAAACAACTCGGCGCGAGCTGACGATCAACGATCGGACGCGTGCGTGACCGACGCACGCATCGCCGACATGTCCACCGCGGTGGGCGTCGCGACCAGCACCGCTGTGATCGCGAGGACGATGAGTCCGACCGCCAGCTCGACGCTTGCAGACCGCCGCACTCGACGCACGCCTTCGACATTGCCGAGCGCCGGACGCACACGCAGCCAGTTGTATGCGCCGGTCGCCGCGACGATTGACAGAACGGCGAGCTTGACGAGGAGTGTCTTGCCGTAGGTGGACTCCCACAGCGCGCTCACAGTCCCCAAGTGCAGCCACGCGGCGAACACTCCTGTAGTCGCCGTCATTCCCGCAAAGGTGAGCGCCGTCGGTGAGAAGGCGTTGACTAGATCGGCGACCGCTTCGCCCCGCTCCCCTGCTGGCAGCCGAAGCGCGGCGGGAATGCCGGCCATCACGACGAGCACGAGACTCCCCAACCAACCACTCGCGCCGATCACGTGAACGCCGTCCGCCAGGACGGCGAGGATCATGAGCCGCGGCGCGGAGACAGCGTGACCTGAGAGCGCGGGCGTGAACGCGAGCACCGCCGCTCCGAGTGCGGCGAGGGACCAGGCCGCTGCTCCGGTCGACGGCCGGCGCGCTCGCGCGAACCCAACGACAACGACGATCACCCCCAGGAGCTGAAGGAGCCACGCCCAACCCCAAACGGTGTCGCGCAACATCGTCCCGACAAACGAGAGATGCCACGCATCACTGGCACCGTGCATCGCAACAGATTGCGCCGCGAGACGGAGAAGCGTGGCGACTACGAGCCCCATCGCCGCCACCACGCCAATGCGCGCGGCGCCCTGCGCCGCGGAATCGATCAACGCTGTACGCGGCCCGCGCTCGCGACCCATGAAGCCCAGCACGACGAAGCGAAAGGCGACGGTGGCGATGATAACGACGAGCGTGGTGAACTGGAGCCAGCGGATCGCGGCATACACGAGCGACTCCGCACCGAATGAACCGCTCTCCGGCATCGGCGCGATGACGTGGTGCGCCGACGGAGGATGACTCTGTCCCGGCGCGGTGACCGCCGCCCCCGCCTCTCCCGACGGCATGGGCCCCGCCCCGGATGCACCTGAGAGAATGGTGAAACGGAATCGGCCGCGAGTCGGATGGCCATCGTCGCCCGCGGTCTGCCAGACGACAACGTACTCGCCAACGTCGAGCGGGCCACGAACGCCGATGACGACCGAGCGTTTCGAGTCGGGCGCATAGCGCACCGCCTCCGTCACGACCGCGCGTCCGTTCGAGTTGCGAAGCTCGACACGGGTGAACGCCAGTGCTGGCGATTCGGTAAACGACAGTCGGATCGCCCGGGGAACCGTCGTCAGCCGCGCGCCGTCGGCGGGGTCGGAGCTCTTGAGCATCGTGTGCGCCAGCGCGATGACCGGCAATGCAAGCACCGCAAGCACGGCCAGCACGGTGCCGCTCGCGGCCATTCGCACGACGCTGCGCGAGACGACCCTCACCGCTGGGGTGGCATTTTCATGCCCGGCATCTTGTCATGGGCGGTACTTTTTTTCGACGAATCCGCCGCCGATTTTTTCTTAGGGATGTGCGGTTTCTTGCCGGACGTCTTCGCACGCGCGGAACCTGCGCGCATGGCGGGCATCGGTTCCGCCATCATCCGCCGCATCATCGCCTGATGGTCCGCCGGCATGTGATCGATCATCTCGTTCATCATCCGCCGCATCGTCGTGTCCGACCGCACCCGCCGGCGAATGGCTGCGTCCGCCATCATGCGCTCGTGCAGCTTCATCATCGCCGACACCGGCATCGTGTCCATCGCCGCCATGCCTGGCGTCGAGGGCATTGCGTGCGCCGCGGAGTCTGCACGCGGGGGCTTCGGCATGGT
>JALZAE010000526.1 GCA_030948535.1 Gemmatimonadota bacterium
CCGAGCGGGCGCTAGGCTGGTGACGGACGATACGCTCGCGGTCACGATTGGCGCGCGGCCGCAGCTCCTGCCGGGCGTGCATGCCGTCCGTCTGTTCGCGGACTCGGCCTCGCACCTGGGAGAAGTCGAGAGGGTCGAAGGGCTCACCGTCATGTCCGAGAAGCACGTCATCATCCCGACCGGGTCGATCGTGGCAGAGCCGGTGGCCTTCGCGGCCGCCTATGTGCTGCGTCCGGTGACGCATTTGCAGAGCGGCGCCGCGGTCGAGCGCATTCTGTTGAGCAAGCGCGAAGCGGTGACGCTTTTTCTCGGCCACTCCAAGATCCAGAATCTCTTCGACGGCGTGGAGAGGATGGCGATCCTCGACCGCGCATCGGTGCTCACCGAGCTGGTGCCCGCATACCGGCTGGACATCGTGCGAGATCTGGCGAGGCTGTCCGAGGTGACGGATGTGATGGCGCGATGGCACGCCGAGGTCGTCGCGCCCGGGCAACCCGCTTGATCGCGAACGTGCCCGCGCTGGAGCCGCAGACCGCACCCGACGCCGCGACCGAAGATGACACCGCCATCGCGGTCCGCGTGGAGGGGCTCAGCAAATCCTTCCCCGTCGATCGGACGTGGAGCGAGGCGCTGCGTCATCCAATGGCGCGACCGCACGCGCAAAGTCTCACCGACGTGTCGTTCTCCGTGCGCACGGGAGAATTCTTCGGCCTGCTCGGGCCAAACGGCGCCGGAAAGACGACCCTCTTCAAACTGCTCGGCACCGCGCTTCTCCCAGACGCGGGCACCGCGTCGATCAACGGCCACGATCTGCTCGAGGATACCGATGCAGTGCGGGCCTCCCTCACCTCGGTGCTGGCCAACGAGCGCAGCGTCAACTGGCGTCTGTCGGCGATCGAGAACCTGCGCATGTTCGCGGCGATGTATCGCATTTTCGGCGCGGATGCACAGCGGCGCATCGAGGAGGTCCTGGAGATCGTCCAACTCTCCGACGTCGGCGCGAAGTTGGTCGCCAACTACTCGTCCGGAATGCGGCAGCGGCTGCTGATCGCGCGGGCGCTGCTTGCCAGTCCATCGGTGCTGCTACTCGATGAACCGACGCGAAGCCTCGATCCGATCTCGGCGCGGGGTTTCCGCGATTTCTTGCGGGAGATGTGCGCGCGGCACAAGGTGACCGTGCTACTGGCGACCCACAGTCCCGATGAGGCGCTGCATCTGTGTGATCGTGTCGGCGTGCTGCACCGCGGCGTGCTCCTCGTCGCCGGCTCGCCTGAGTCGCTGTTGCGTCGGTACGGCGACGAGCGCTATCGCGTATGGACGACGGAGCCGGAGCGAGCGTTGACCGCGATACGCGCCCGCGCCGCGACGACGGTCAGCGGCGAGTCGACACGTGACGAGGAAGCGGGATGGTGGTGGTTGGAGCTGCAGCTGCAAACGGGCAGCGGACAGACGGCGGCGGCCGCGCTGGTGGAGATGCTCGTGCGCGAGGGCATCTCTGTCGGACGCTTCGAGCGCGTCTCCCTGTCGCTGGCCGATCTGATCGAGCGCATCGTCCAGGCGCGGGCAGCATGATCTCGGCGCTCAAAACCATCGCAGCGCTGGCGCGGGCGAGCTGGCTGGTCGCGGTGAGCTTTCGCTTGAACATGGTGCTGTCGATCGCCGGCCTGCTCTTCTCGATCGTGCCGCTCTTCTACATCGCCACAGCGCTCCAGTCCAAGATGGGACCGGTGATCGCGAGCGAAGGCGGCCAATTTTTTTCCTTCGTGCTTATTGGCGGCATTGCAATGGCGTTCATGACGTTTTCGTTGAACGCACTGCCGGATGTGATTGGTAGCAGCATCGGCGGCGGGACCTTCGAGACGATCATCGCGGCGCCGACGCCCTTGCCCGTCGTGCTGGCCGGGCTCACGGCCTATGACCTATCCTGGCAGGTTGTTCGTGCGGCGTTCATGCTGATCTTCGGTACGTTCTTCGGCGCGACGTTCGCCTGGACGCATCTGCCGGCGGCGGCGCTGGTGCTCGCGCTCATCATGCTCGCGCATTTGCCGTTGGGGATGATGGCCGCGGCGATGCGTTTGATCTTCCGCACCTCGGGACCGATGGTGCCCTTGATCCTGATCCTGTCGACGCTGCTCGGCGGCGTGTACTACCCGACCAGCGTGATTCCGACGTCGTGGATTCAGAATGTCTCGGCGCTGGTGCCACTGAGCTACGGGCTGCGCGCGCTACGCGGCGTGGTCATCTCAGGTCGCCCGCTATCGGCGGTGAGCAACGACCTGGCTGCGCTCTTCGTGTTCATTGGCGTTTTGGGGATCGTCGGGTTGGCGAGCTTGACGTGGGCGCTCAACTACGCCCGCCGGCGGGGCACGCTCTCGCAGTACTGAGGCGGCTCAGACGCCCGCGCGGCGCGCGACGAGCGCGGCAAGGTCCCGAGCCATGTCGGCGACCATCGGCGCCCAGGCTGCCGTTCGCTCGCGGCGCCACACGGTTACGCTCGGATACCATGGGCTGTCGCCGCGATCGAGCAGCCATCGGAATTCCGGCACCGTCGGCACCATGATCCACGTCGGCGTCCCCATGCCGGCGGCGAGATGCGCGACTGAGGTGTCGACCGAGATGACGAGGTCGAGCGATTCGATCATCACTGCCGTATCGGCCATGTCTCGCAGCGGCCACTGACGAAGCGGGGTGCCCACTGCTTCGCGGGCGCGTGGACCCACATGCAGCGATGTCCATTCGATGCCTGGCACTTGGAGCAGTGGCGCCAGCACATCCAGGCTCGGCACCGAGCGATCCATGTCGTGCGCCACAGCCGGGTTGCCTGCCCATACCAGGCCGACTTGGAGCGGACCTTCACGAGTTCGCGCGACGGGCGGTCGCCGAGACGCGCGGAGATAGGGAGCGTCGATGGCGCAATCGTCTAGCTCGAGTCCGAGGATCGACGGAATGCTGAAGAATCCAGCGTGATAGCCGTCGGGCTCGAGGGCATCGGAGCTCACGACGGTCGCGTGCTCGCCGAGCGAGGTCGTGAGCAGTCGCAGTAGCGGCGATTGAACGGCGAGAATGACGGGCCCATAGTCTCGCGCGATCCGCGGCACGAAGCGCGAAAGCATGAGCGTGTCGCCCAGTCCTCCTTCAGGGTGAAGGACGATGGGCTTCCCTTCGGTGCGCTGGCCGGTCCAGCGGTGATATGGCGGATGGGCCCATTCCGGATTCATGAATTGCGGCATCTCCCACCGCGCCTCGTGCTCGGGCCACCCGCGACGATAGTCGCCGCGCAACAGACGGATAATCGAGCGCACGAAACGAGAGACGGTTTTTTCCGATGTCGTCGCGAGTACGGCGTCGTGATAGGCGAAGCCCTCCTCCGCTCGCCCCTCCGCGTAAGCGATGGCGCCGAGCGCGACGAGCGCCGGCGCGTAGTCCGGCTTGAGCTCGAGCGTGCGCTCGTAGCCCGCGCGCGCGGCGACGTAATCGCCGGTCAAAAAATGGGCGCGCGCCAACTCGAAGTGTCCCGCGCCGCGATCGGGTACCGCACGGGCATACGCGGCGAGAAGCGCGATGGCCTTCGGATAGTCCCGCGCATCCAGAGCAGCGACTCCATAGGGAAACCATACGGTCGGGTCCGCCGCGTCCTCGCGTTGCGCGCGCTCGTACTCGATCAATGCATCCGAGAGCTTTCCCGCCCGCTGCAGCTCCAGGGCGTGAAGCAATGTCTGTGAGGGTGTCATGAGAAGTGGCGCATCATTGAGGCAGAGCCTCCCCGTACGTGCCCAATCCTCCGTGATGAGTGAGCAGCCAGCCGAGCGCGACACCGGCCGCGCTCAAGAGCATGTTGGTAAGATCGAAGTATCGCCCCGCGATCACCAGATGGCCCAGCTCGAGCAACACTGCCGCCGCGAGCGCCGGCCGCAGATTGGCGAGCGCACCACTGCGTCGCAGCGGCCAGACGGCGAGCATCGCCCCGATCGGAACGAAGAGTGCGCAGACGACACCCACATGGGTCACGCTGTACAGATCCTGGCGTCCAGCCAGTGAGAGCATGGGAACCAAACGCGTCGCGTCCAGCTGCTGCGCGAGGTCGCTGCCGTCGAGATCGGGCTTGAATGGCCGCAAGCTCCACAGGCAGATCCAAATGGCGTAGCACACGTAGATCACCCGCGCCCGCGCGGCTCCGCGACGAGCGCGCGAGAATGCCGCGAGCGAGCGTGCCGCGATCACAGCGCCCGCGACGACGCCGCCGACATGGGCGATCATCGCCAGCGGAACGATCTCCATCGAGAAGACGCCGTGCACGAGCTCGGCGAGTGTCATCGCGACGGTGCTCACCAGCGCAATTTCCCAGAGGGCGCGGCGGGGTGTGTAGCGGCGCTCGGCAAGCGCGGCGTAGGCGAGTGCTCCCGCCGGCGCGAACAGCACGGCGTCGAGCATGACGTCGGCCCAAACGATGGGTGACGATGGGAGCAAGTGTGCCAGGCGGAGCGCCGCGTCGACGCGGAGCAGGGGACTACCGGAGAGTGGCAATCGCTCCTGACGGAAGAGCGGCCCGACGGCCTCGCACACCACGGCGATTCCGTACGGTCCGGCGAGAAGCCAGGCGGGAACGCCGAAATAAGAGGGGCGCCCGCGCGCGGCCGCCATGGCGCGAATGAGCCGCGTCATCAATGCCGCTCCGATCCACGTGCCGAGGGTGTCGGTGATGACATCGATCACGCTCGAATTGCGGACCGGCGAGATGGCCTGGATGACTTCGATCGCGACGCTCAGTCCGAAACCGACGAGCACGACTTGGCGCAGGGCGGCCCGATCATCGCGGCGCTCCGTGGTGATGCGCCAGGCGACGCCGAGCGCCGCGAACAGCACCAGGTTGCGCAATCCATCGATCACATCGGATGGGACGAGCCTCGGCAGGAGCGCGCGGCCGAGCCGTCCGATGGCGTCCGCGACGCTCCAATCCGGATCGAGCCCGACGAGCGTGGCGATGCAGATGATCACCACCATCGCTGCGCGCAGCGCGGCCGCCAGCCGGCGATCGATGCGTGCAGGCGGAGGCGGGCTGCTCACGCGTGGTGAGTCGTTGGGCAGTGGAGGCTCGACGGAGGAAAGGCGGCCCGGTGCGCCGAGCACGACGGGAATCGTCGCGCTGCAGAATCGCGCCTCATGGGCGGCTCGTCCAGGGCGGCTTCTGGTCAGCGCTTTCGGTCAGCTCTACGTTAATCCTGTCGAAGGGCTGAAATCCCCGGCGGGCGGCCCCCGGTAGATGAACCGCGCGCGACGTCGCCCACCAGCACGCTCGATCCATCGGGAGAGCATCGCATGAAAAACATTCTCTCGCGAATCGGCGCGATCGTTCCGCTCGCGGCGGCCGTCGCCGTGGCGGATGTCGCGGCGCAGAGCAGCGCGCCACTCTCCCCCGCGGCGCAGGCAAAGGCCGACAGCGGGCGCATGCCGTACACCGCGGCGGACGTGCGGTTCATGCAGGGAATGATCGGCCATCACGCGCAGGCCGTGGTCATGGCCGGATGGGCGCCGACGCACGGGGCCAACCAAGGGGTGAGGATTCTCGCGTCGCGTATCGATGTCGCGCAGCGCGACGAGATCGCCTTCATGCAGCGATGGCTACGCGAGCGCCACGAGACGGTTCCTGAAGCGATGACGCACGACATGTCAGGCCACGACATGGCCGGGATGGCGATGCCCGCGCTCATGCCCGGGATGCTCACCGCCGAGCAGATGGCGCAGCTCTCGAAGGCGAACGGGGCCGAATTCGATCGCCTCTTTCTCACCTTCATGATTCAGCATCACCAGGGCGCGCTGACGATGGTGGACCAGCTCTTCGGCAGTCCCGGGGCAGGGCAGGATCTCTACGTCTTCCGATTTGCTTCCGACGTCGATGCCGATCAGACGACGGAGATCGACCGCATGCGCTTGATGCTCGGGCAGCCTACCGATGGTCGCCGTCCCTGACACTTCAATGGAATCAGCCATGACATCCGATTCGTCGTATCGACATGTGAGCGCGCGATGGAACCACGCGGCGCTCGTCTCCTCAATAGCCGCGATCGGAATGCTGTCGGCCGCGGGGTGCGCGACGCCCTCGTCGACGGGAGGCTCGGGCAGCGCGGGGAGCGAGGCGCTCGCACCGATGCTGACGATCAAGGCGCCGAGCCCCGATCCGCGCGTGGGTCTGCGCGCCGGGTGGTTCGACGCCGGCGAAGCGATCTGGAATCTTCGCGTAGTCTCGAAAACTCCGCCGTCCGAGAAATTCACGAATCCGAGCACGCCGGGCGACCGGAGGCTTGTGAATTCGGATCTCGCGTTCCTCGGCAACTACGTCTTCCAGGGCAACTACAGCGGCTATCAGGTGTGGGACATCTCGAATCCTACCCACCCCACCCTACGAACGTCCTACGTGTGTCCCGGATCGCAGAGCGATGTCACGGTCTATCGCAATCTGCTCTTCGTCTCCGCCGAAGCGACGAATGGCCGCACCGACTGCGGCATGCAGGGCGTCGCCGACACGGTGAGCAAGGAGCGCGCGCGGGGCATTCGCATCTTCGAGATCAGCGACATTGGAAATCCGAAGTACATCGCGACGGTGCAGACGTGCCGCGGGTCGCATACACACACGCTGGTGACCGATCCGAACGACCAGGCGAACGTCTACATCTATGTCTCCGGCTCGGCCGGCGTCCGGTCGGCCGCGGAGCTCGAGGGTTGCTCGGCGGGAAATCCTGAGGAGAACGCGAATACAGCGCTCTTCCGAATCGAGGTCATTCAGGTGCCGCTCGCCCATCCGGAGCAAGCGAAGATCGTGAGCTCGCCGCGCATCTTCGACGACCTCTCGGCGCCCGCTCGCCACGCCGAGAC
>JALZAE010000559.1 GCA_030948535.1 Gemmatimonadota bacterium
GCACAATCACCTGTTTCAGAGTGTCGTCACCTCGGGCCATTTCGATCAGTTTTCGGAGCCGCAGCACCGGCAGGTCGCCCTCGCGTGTGGAGAGCAGCTCGCGACCGCCCTGGTGCCGAAGGGCGGCCGGATCGAGCTGCAGGGCTCCAGTCACGTGCGTCGTCGGCACGGCGTACGTCTCGTCGCCCACGCGCGCGATCAGCGCGCGCACGATCGCGAGCGTCGCCGGCAGCCGCACGGCGATCGTCGTGCCCCCTCCCCTCTCCGACGTGATGTGCAGCGTCCCACCCAGCCGGCGCACCGTCGTCGCGACAGCGTCGATCCCCACACCGCGGCCCGACAGCTCCGTGACGCGCTCGGCCGTCGAGAAACCGGGACGCATGATGATGCGCGCAATGTCGTCATCGCTCGCGCGCTCGTGCGGGCCCAGCATGCCGAGCGCGCGCGCTTTCGCCATCACGCGCTCGTGGTCGATGCCGCGCCCGTCGTCGCTCACCCGTAGCTCGACCGACGCATGCTCGCGCAGCGCCACGATCCGGATGCGCCCCGTCCTCGGCTTTCCGGCGGCGGCGCGCTCGTCGGGCGATTCGAGACCGTGATCGACGGCGTTGCGCAGCAGGTGCGTCAGCGGATCGCCAATCACATCGAGCACCGACCGGTCGAGCTCGATATCGCCGCCGGTGATCTCGAGATCGGCCTCCTTGCCGAGCTGCTTCGCTACGTCGCGCACGAGACGCGGAAAACGGTCGAAGGCCTGCGACACCGGCACCATCCGGCTGCCGATGATTTCCTCCTGCAGCTCGGCGATCAGCCGCGATGCGGCGAGAAGCGCGTCGTCGAGCTGCACCAGGGCTAACGAGTCGGCGATGCGCTGCAGCCGCCCGCGCGCGATCACCAGCTCGCCGACGAGATTCATCATCGCATCGAGCCGGCGCGTGTCCACGCGGATGTGCCGCTGCTCGCCTCGAGCGTCGGTGACGGTCTCGCGCGCGACATCGACCGCATCGTCGACCGATACCGCCTCGACGTCCCCGGTGTCGAGGATGGCGCGCTCGATCTCGTCGCGCGGCGCGTCGGTGACCAGCCGGAGCGTGAAGCCGCGGCCGAACTCCCCGCGCTGGAGCGCCTCGATCTCCGGCGTCACCGACGACACGCGGCCGAGCGACTCGGCGCGCTTCACGATCATCCAGGCGCGCACGCCGCGCATGGGCGACTCGGAAGCGACGCGGATGCGAACGAGCCGCCCTTCCCCGGACCCCGACGGCGCGACCGTCGGTGTCGGAGCGTTGATCGCGGGTCCGGTGGGGCGGCCGAGGAGCGCGGCCAACTGTGCGATCACCGCTCCGTGCGCATCGTCGCCGCTCTCCCCGCGCGACGCGCGGGCGATCGCCGACTCGAGTGCATCTGCGGCCGCGAACAACGCGTCCGTCACCGCGGGTCCGACGGCGAGCTGCCCCGAGCGCACGCGATCCAACACCGACTCCAGCTCGTGGGCGAGCGACGCGACGGCGTCGTGTCCCATCGCCGCGCTCATCCCCTTGAGCGAGTGCGCGGCGCGAAAAATCCCATCGATGACTTCGGTGGACTTCGGGCTCCGCTCGAGCTCGAGCAGCAGCCGGTTCAGCTCGGCGACGTGCTCCCGGCTCTCACTCGCGAAGAGATCGGCGTAGCGGCTGAGGTCCATAGGAAAAGAGCAGACGTCAGATGTCAGGTGTCAGGTGTCAGTCGAGAAGATCGCGGACCGACTGAGAATCGCGCGCTGACTCCTGTCGGCTGGCGTCTAGCTTCCAAGGACCCGTTGCACCGCTTCCACCACGCGGCTCGGTTGAAACGGCTTGACGACGAAGTCGCGCGCGCCGGCCTGAATCGCTTCGACCACGAGCGCCTGCTGTCCCATCGCGCTGCACATGAGGATCTTCGCGTTGGCGTCGATCTTGGTGATCTCGCGAACGGCGTCGATGCCGCCCATGTCGGGCATCACGATGTCCATCGTGACGAGATCGGGGCGCAGCTGCTTGTATTTCTCGACGGCCTGCGATCCTGTCTCCGCCTCGCCCACCACATCGAAGCCGGACTGCGAGAGGATGTCGGAGATCATCGTGCGCATGAAGATCGCGTCGTCGCACACTAGAACGGTGTAGCTCACTTCTCCTCCGGTGATGCCATGAGTGCCGCGAGCAGCTGATCGAGGTCGAGCCGCTCGGCGCCGGCGGCTACGCCGGATGCGCCCAGTCCGATGACCTCGTCCACCGCGAGGCCAACGGTGGCCGCGCGATGCACCACCAGGAGTATCGACCCCTCGTCCCGGGAACACGACACGCCGGTGAGATGGAGGCCGAGGTCGACGACCGTGACGAGCGAGCCTCGAACGTTGATCAGGCCGGCGATCGCCGGTGGAGCGCTCGGCAGGCGCGTGGGGGCACGCCAGGGAATGACGCCGCGGGCGTGCGCGAGGGCGACGGCAACGCGACGCGTACCGAGCCGCAGGATCAGCTCGCGCGCATCACCGGAGAGAATGTCATCAGCCGTCGAGCTTGAAAAAGCCAAAGTGCTCCAGCGCATCGGCCGTCGCGGGTGCGCGGTCTTCGCCGGCGACCGCGTCGAGCGATGCTCGCAGATCGTCCGGCAGCGGAGAGCGAAGATCCACCGGAGTGTTTGTGACCGGGTGGGTGAAGATCAGCCACGCCGCGTGCAGGAAGTGCCGCTTCGGAGGAAGCGCGACGAGCTTCCGCCCACCGCCTCCGCCATACGTATCGTCACCCACCACCGGGTGTCCGATCGACGCCAGGTGGACGCGGATCTGATGGGTGCGACCCGTATGCAGGTGCGCTCGCAACAGCTCCACCGAATCGAACCGCGCCAGCCGGACGAAGTCCGTCTTGGCCGCCCTCCCTGTCTCGACGATCGCCATGCGCTTTCGGTCTCGCGGATCGCGCGCAACGGGCTTGTCGACGGTGATCTTCGGCCCGTCGATGTGTCCCCAGGTGAGCGCGGCGTAGCGACGCACGACGCGCCGCGCCGCGATCGCCGCGCCGAGCACGCGATGCGCGCGGTCGCTCTTGGCAACGAGCATCAAGCCGGAAGTATCCTTGTCGAGCCGGTGTACGATCCCTTCGCGGTCCTCTCCGGCCTCGTTCGATAGCTGGCCGCCCCGACCCTTGAGGGCATTGACGAGCGTCCCCGTCCAATGGCCCGGGGCAGGATGCACCACCATCCCCGCGGGCTTGTCGACGACCAACACATCATCGTCCTCGAACACGATCGAGAGCGGGATGTCTTCGCCGAGCACGTCGCGACTCTCCGGCTTCGGAATCTCGACGACGATCACGTCGGCGGATTCGGCGCGGTAGCTCGACCGCTCGTGCTTTCCATTCACCAGCACACGATGGTTCGCGATCAACGTCGCCGCGGCGGTGCGCGAGACGTCCAACCGCTGCGCCACAAGCGAGTCGAGGCGGACGCC
>JALZAE010000203.1 GCA_030948535.1 Gemmatimonadota bacterium
AATCACAGGTCGCGATGTTCGGCGACCTGGTCGGGCGGCTGCGCGCGATTCCCGGCGTGAGCTCGGTGTCGACGGTGGGTTCGCTGCCGCTGCAGGGCGGCTCGGGTGCGGGATTGGTCATCGAGGGTCGCGCGATGCCGGAGCCGATCCCCGAGATTCGCTATCTCGCGGTCGGCGCCGACTACTTCAAGACGATGCGAATTCCCATTCGGAGCGGACGTGAATTCGCTAGCACGGACTTGCCGAAGGGACCACCCGTGGCGGTCATCAGCGCGAGCATGGCGCAACAGTACTGGCCCGGCGCGAGCCCCGTCGGTGCGCGGATCAAGCTCGGCCCGAACCCGAAGTCGCCGTGGATCGAAGTCATCGGCGTGGTGGGTGATGTCCGTCAGGAGGGCGCGGAGCAGGCGGGAAAGGCGACGGCATACAGGTCGCTCGAGCAAGACAACTGGGGCTCGCGCGCCGTGGTGATGCGCACGATGGGAGATCCCGCGGCGGTCGCGCGCGCGGCAACGCGCGAAGTTCAGGCGGTCGACCCGCATCTTCCCGTGTGGCGCCCCGCCACGATGGAGCAAGTGGCGTCACGCAGTCTGGGGCGCCGGCGATTCACGATGCTGCTGCTCGCCGTCTTCGCCGGGATTGCGCTGGTGCTCGCCGCCGTGGGTGTGTACGGCATGCTCGCCTTCACCGTGACGGCGCGGCGGCAGGAGTTTGGCATCCGCATGGCACTCGGCGCGCGCCGAGCCGATGTGTTCGCGCTCGTGCTCTCGCGCGGGCTGCTGACGATTCTGCCCGGGATCGCGGCGGGATTGCTGGTCGCGGCGGCGAGTGGCCGGCTCCTCAATGGCCTACTGTTCGAGATTCAGCCGAACGATCCATTGACGTTCATCGGCGCGGCGACGGTGCTGGGCGCGGTGGCGCTCGTCGCGTGCCTGGTGCCGGCACGGCGCGCGACGAGGGTGGATCCGGTTGTGGCATTGAGAGCGGACTAAGAGAGCGAAGGTCATAGGTGCTAGGTGTGAGGTTTTGGGTGCAGTTCATTGGCGTACTGAGCGCGATCCGTGCATCATCGCGACTCAATGAAAAACAAACTTCAATCATTTGTGTTGTCCTTAGCGCTATGGGCGTGTGCGGACGCGAAGCCCGCGGGTACGCCTCGGGCAGTGGCGGCTCGCGCGCAAGAAGCCTTCGTCGTGCCCGCGCGGTGTGCGGTGATGCCGCCGGTGCCGGTCGATGTCGGCGCTCTGCGCGCGGACTCGGTGGCGCCGCGCGATTCGGTGGGGGCGAAGAAGGGCCTCGCGAAGAAGAAAAAGGTGATCAAGAGCAAGCGCGAGCGTTGGGCGATGCCGGATTCGCACCTCGCGCTGACGACGCCGGACAAGTGGCCGGCGCCCGTCGCCGCACTTCCCGGATCGCTGCTCCCGGGTTGTCGCGTCGTCGCGTACTACGGCAATCCGCTCTCGAAGCGAATGGGAATTTTGGGCGAAGTGAAGCCAGACTCGATGCTGAAGCGACTGCGCGATGCGGCGGACGCGTTCGCGAAGTCCGACACGACGATGCCCGCGCTGCCCGCGCTCGAGTTGATCGCGATCGTTGCGCAGGCGGCGCCGGGGAAGGGCGATCTGTATCGGCTGCGGATGCCCGACACGCTGATCGCCAACATCGCACGGCTGGCCGAGTCGAATCGCTATCTCATGATCATGGATGTGCAGAACGGGCGGAGTAGCGTCGAGTCCGATGTGAAGTCGCTGCTGCCGTGGCTCGCAAAGCCATACATGCACCTCGCGCTCGATCCCGAATTCGCGATGACGGGGAAGAAGGTGCCCGGCAAGGTCGTCGGCACACTCGACGCGGCGGAGGTCAATCGGGTGATCGCGATGCTCGCCGCGCTCGTCGACAGCCTGCACCTGCCGCCGAAGATGCTGATCATCCATCGCTTTCGCCGTCCGATGCTCACCAACGCATCGAAAATTACGATCGATCCGCGCGTGCAGGTGGTGATCGACATGGATGGCTTCGGTCCGCCGAAGATCAAGCTCGATTCGTACGCGTCGTACGTGCGAGCCGAGCCGGTGTGGTTCACGGGTTTCAAAGTGTTCTACAAGAACGACAAGCCGGTGATGACCGTCGAGCAAGTGCTCAGGATTCGGCCGCGGCCGGTCTTCATCATGTACCAATAGCAGATGGCAGATGTCAGATGTCAGTAATTGCGCTTCTGGTGTCTGAATCGGTTGGCGGTCTGACTAGTCCTCTGTGTGCGCAACGCGATCGCAGAGAGGGAGCCACTTGTCCTTGGGGCGCCATTCCCAGGTGATCGTTTGGGTTTTTCCGTCGGCCGCGGCGTCAAGCATTTGGGTTCAACGCTCGTCGTTTCGATGACGCTGAATGCCGACCGCGCCGCCATCGTGCCTCCATGCTTGCCGCCGTTCGCTCAGCCGCCGTGCTCGGCATCGATGCCTATGACGTCACCGTGGAGGTCGACGCCGCGAAAGGTCTGCCGCAGTTCGCCGTCGTCGGCCTGCCCGCCGGCGCGGTGAAGGAGAGTCGCGAGCGCGTCGGGGCCGCGTTGATCAACTCGGGATTCGTGCTGCCGCCGAGGCGTATCACGGTGAATCTCGCCCCCGCCGATGTCCGCAAGGAGGGCACCGCATTCGATCTGCCGATCGCGCTCGGCATCCTCATCGCGACCGGACAACTCGATCCCGCCACGCTCGCGGGATGTGTCGCCGTCGGTGAGCTGGGACTCGATGGGGCGATACGGATGACGCGCGGTGCGCTCTCGGTCGCGCGGCGCGTGGCCGGGCGTGGATCGGCCACGCTGATCCTTCCGCCGGCGAATGCGGCCGAAGCGAGCCTGGTCGCCGCGGTGCGGCTCGTGGCGCCGCCGACTTTAACGGCGCTGGTGGATCAGTTGCGGGCGGGTGCACTCGTCGACGCACGCGTTCAGCCCGAGTGCGCTCCGGCGAACGATGGGGGCGCCGATTTCGCCGACGTCATCGGCCAAGCGGGCGCCAAGCGTGCGCTCGAGATCGCCGCCGCCGGCGCCCACAATGTGCTGCTCGTTGGACCGCCGGGCGCCGGCAAGACAATGCTCGCCCGCCGGCTGCCGACGATCCTGCCAGCGCTGAGCGAGGAAGAAGCGCTCGAGGTCACGACGATCCATTCGGTCGCCGGCACGCTGCCGTCTGGCGCG
>JALZAE010000598.1 GCA_030948535.1 Gemmatimonadota bacterium
CTCTCGGCCCCATAGGAGTACGCTTGGCGGCGGCCTAGCCCGCGCTGCGTCGTGCGGCGACCTTTCTTGCCGATGCCAACCATGGACACGCAGCACGAAGAAGCGATGGCCGCGGCGGCGGGCGGGGGCGAAGAGAAGCGCGAGTACGTGCAGCGCATCTTCAGCGAAATCGCGCCGCGGTACGATCTGCTCAACCATCTGCTCAGCCTCAACATAGACCGGCGGTGGCGGCGAGTCGCGCTAGCGCACTTGAACTGGCAGCGCACGCCCGAGGGCCGCTATCTCGATCTCTGTGCCGGCACGCTCGATCTCTCCGTGGAGCTGGCGCGCCGCGCGGGTTTCCATGGATCGGTGATTGGGGCGGACTTCGCCGAGCCGATGCTGCGTGCTGGCCGAAGCAAGGCAGAAGGACTGCGCGTTTCACCCGTCGTCGCCGATGCGCTTCAGCTGCCGATCGCCGATGCATCCTGCGACGGCGCGATGGTCTCGTTCGGGGTGCGCAACCTTGCCGATCTCGACGCGGGACTACGCGAGATGCATCGCGTGTTGGTTCCCGGTGCGCGCGCGGTGATCCTCGAATTCTCGACGCCGTCGTCGGCGCCGATGCGCGCGCTGTATCACACCTACTTTCATTTCGTGCTGCCGTCGATCGGGCGATTGGTGAGCGGCCACCCGACCGCCTACCGCTACTTGCCGAAGTCCGTCGCGAACTTTCCGACGGGCGACGAGCTGGCGACGCGGATGGAGCGCGCGGGCTTCACGAACGTCGCATGGTCGCCGCTGACGTTCGGGATCGCGGCCGTTCACGCCGGCACCAAGGGGGCCTCGTGAGCCTCGACTCGCTCTCGGATTTCGTCGAGGCGTTGGAGCGGGAAGGGGAGCTCGTGCGCATCACACAGCCGGTACGCGCCAAGCTGGAGCTGAGTGAGATCGCGGATCGCGTGATGAAACAGCCCGGCGGCGGCGCGGCCCTGCTCTTCGAAAACGTCATCCTCGACGACGGCACGCGCTCGGTGTATCCCGTCGGCATCAATCTCTTCGGCTCGATGCGGCGCATGGCGATGTCGCTCGGCGTCGAGAGTTTAGATGAGATCGGCGGACGCATCTCCGAACTGCTCGAGATGAAGGTGCCGGAAGGGATATTGGCGAAGTTGGCGCTTCTGCCGCGATTGCTGGAGGTCGCCAAGTTTCCGCCGCGCGTGCGCAGCGCGAATCCGAGTTGCCAGGAAATCGTCTGGCGCGGCGGGGACATCGATCTGTCAAAGCTGCCCGTGATGACGTGCTGGCCCGAGGACGGCGGTCCGTACATCACCTTCCCGATGGTGATTACCAAAGATCCCAAGCGCGGCATTCGCAACGTCGGGATGTATCGCATTCAGGTGATCGGAAAAAGCACCATCGCGATGCATTGGCAGCGGCACAAAGTTGGCGCCGCCCATTGGCGCGAGATGGCGGAGCGCGGCGAGATCATGCCGGTCTGCATCGCGGTCGGCGCCGATCCCGCGTCGATGTATTCCGCGAGCGCGCCTCTGCCTCCGACGATCGACGAATTCATTTTCGCCGGATTCTTGCGGCGCGATCCGGTGATCCTGACCAGGGCACTGACGTGCGATCTTGAGGTTCCCGCGGACGCCGAGTTCGTGCTCGAGGGCTACATCGATCCGCGCGAGCCGCTCGTGATGGAAGGGCCGTTCGGTGATCACACGGGATTTTACTCGCTCGCCGATTTGTATCCCCAAGTGCACATCACCGCGGTGACGATGCGCGAGCGCCCGATCTATCCGTCGACGATCGTCGGGAAGCCGCCCATGGAAGATTTCTATCTCGGTCACGCGACCGAGCGCATCTTCCTGCCGTTGCTCCGGCTCACGACGCCTGAGATCGTCGACTATCACATGCCGGCGGAAGGGATCTTTCACAATCTCGTCTTCGTCTCGATCGACAAGCAGTATCCGGGACACGCGTACAAGGTGATGAACGCGCTCTGGGGGCAGGGGCTGATGTCGCTGGCAAAGGTGATCGTGGTGGTCGACAAGTGGGTGAACGTGCGCAACCCGCAGGAAGCGTGGTGGGTGGCGCTCAACAACATCGATCCCGAGCGCGATACACGCTTCACGATGGGTCCCGTGGACGTCCTCGACCACTCGAGCCGAGCGTTCACCTATGGATCGAAGATGGGGATCGACGGCACGCGCAAATGGCCGGAAGAGGGCTTCACGCGCGACTGGCCAAAGGTGATCGAGATGGACGACGAGACGCGGGCGCGAGTGGACGCGATGTGGCCGACGCTTGGGATTGGTGAGGCGGCACTCGGCACTCGGCAATCCGCCCTGCGTACCGAGCGGCCGAAATGACTAGGCCGAGTCCCGAGGTCCCGGTGCCGAGTCCCGGTCGTGAAGGCCAGACGTTCGGCGGGAAGTCCGGCGTTGCCCGCTATGCCAGCCTCGTGAAGTTGCCGCACACGTTGTTCGCGCTGCCGTTCGCGCTGGTAGGGGTAACGATCGCCAGTTATGCCACACCAGTCACTGTCAAGACGGTGGCGTGGGTGGCGGTCGCGTTCAGCGCCGCGCGCTTTGCCGCCATGGGCTTCAACCGCATCGCCGACCGCGCGTACGACGCGCTGAATCCGCGCACATCGTCGCGCGAGATTCCGAGCGGAACCATCCGCGTGATCGAGGCATCGATCGCGGTCGCGGTCGCGGGCGCACTGTTCTTCGTCGCGGCGTCCCGTCTGAACTCGCGCTGTCTATTGCTCGCGCCATTCGCCCTCGCCTGGGTGCTGGGCTACAGCTACGCCAAGCGATTCACGCGACTCGCGCATCTTTGGCTCGGCCTTGGACTCGGCATTGCGCCGGTGGGCGGCTATCTCGCGGTGACCGGGCGCTGGAGCGAGCCGTGGTGGATCTTGCCGGCGCTCGCCGCGGCCGTGGCCTGCTGGGTGAGCGGTTTCGACATCTTCTATGCGCTGCCCGATGAAGAATTCGATAGAGCGAACAGGCTGCATTCGATTCCCGCGACGCTCGGACGCCGGCGCGCGATAGTCGTCGCGCGGCTGCTGCATGCGGGCACAGTCATCGCGCTGGCGCTCGTTGGATTCGGCATCGGGGCGGGCGCGGTGTACGCCGTCGGGGTGATCGTCGTCGCGGCGCTACTGCTGTACGAGCACTCGCTCGTGCGTGGCGGTGATCTCACCAAGCTCGACGCGGCGTTCTTCACGATGAATGGCGTCATCAGCGTCACCTTCTTCGCGTTCGTGCTGGCCGAGCGGGTGTGGGTGGGCCCGAGATGAACGACGAGCTTCCGATCGTGCTTGCGGTGACCGGCGCGTCAGGTGCCCCGTACGCCGTGCGGCTGCTCGAGCAACTCGCGGCCGCGCGCCGGGAGGTGTGGCTGATCGTCTCGTCGCATGGATGGAGGCTGTTGGCGACGGAGGCCGGAATCGAATCGCCGGATGCACTGCGTGAGCGCGTCGGGGCGGCGGGCTGGGACGAATACATCACTCATTTCGACGACAAGGATCGCGGCGCGTCGCCGGCGTCGGGCTCTGCGCGATGGTCGGCGATGGTGGTCTGTCCCTGCTCGATGGGGACGTTGGCCGCGATCGCGCTCGGTACCTCGCGCTCGCTGATCGAGCGCGCGGCGGACGTCGCGCTCAAGGAGCGACGCAAGCTCATCCTGGTCCCGCGCGAGACGCCGCTGAGTCGCGTGCACCTCGAGAACATGCTGCGCGTGACCGACGCCGGGGCGATCGTGATGCCTGGGTCGCCCGGCTTCTACCACCGTCCGGAGCACGTCGAGGAGATGGTCGACTTCATCGTGGCGCGCGTGCTCGACCATCTCGGCGTCGAGCATTCGCTCGTCAAGCGGTGGAGCGCGGGCGATGGGGAGTGAGCCCGACCGTCACATCATCGGCTTGATCTCGGACACGCATGGCTTGCTGCGACCGGAGGTGTTCGAGGCGTTGGCGGGAGTGGAGCTGATATTTCACGCAGGCGATGTTGGCGGCGACGACATTCTCGATGAGCTCGGCGCTATCGCTCCGGTGTACGCGGTGTTCGGCAACACCGACCCGACCGACAACCCGCGACTTTCGCCGCAAGTCGTGCGCGCGATCGGCGGCGTCACGATTCACGTGAGTCACGGCCACGAGCTCGGCATGCCGGTGCCGGCGAAGCTGCTGGCGGCGTATGCTCAGGATGTCATCGTCTATGGCCACACGCATCGGCAGATGGTGGTTCGTGCTGAGAACCGACTCGTCGTCAATCCGGGCGCGGCAGGACCGCGGCGATTCAAGGTCGAAGCGAGCGTGGCACTGTTGACAGTGGTCGACGGGAGGGCGGAGGTGGAGATCGTCGCCCTGTGAATCGTGAGGCGGGAGAGTTGAAGAGGTCGGACGTCAGATGTCAGATGCTGCTTGCCTACACTGACAATCGCACTGACTGCCGCAGTTCACGACATCAACTGCGGGCGCATGGTGATCGGAGCTGGTGGTAGGGCGCGCTGCATTTCGCCGGGGTAGCGGCGGAACCACGACGACAGTAGCAGTAGCTCGTCGATCTCGTGCGTTGGAACCTCGGCGGTTTCGCGCTCGATCGCGGCGAACACATCGTTGACGATCGCATCGAGCTCCGCGCGCTCGCGCGCCTTGGTCGGCGCGGGCTGCTCGTGGCGAACGCGACCGCGCCGGATTACGTAGACGCGATCGTCGCCCTCGTGGCCCGGCACGGTGTAGACGAACGAGAGCGTCTCGACGGCGTAGCGGAAGCGGAGGAACTGCTCGCGCAGCCCCTCGAGACGCTGGAGCTTGTCGCGCATCCATCCCGCGCGCTCGAACTCGAGCTTGGCGCTGCACTCTTCCATGGACCGCCGCAGCTGCTCGATCGGACCATCGTCGGCGCCGTCGAGAAATCCGCGGGCATGCGCGACGCGCTCCATGTAGTCACG
This sequence comes from Gemmatimonadota bacterium, assembly GCA_030948535.1. Taxonomy (GTDB): domain Bacteria; phylum Gemmatimonadota; class Gemmatimonadetes; order Gemmatimonadales; family Gemmatimonadaceae; genus JALZAE01. The sequence continues at coordinate 4,945 of JALZAE010000598.1, forward strand.
CTCCGCGCAGGCGCCGATGCACGGGCCAAGGCATTTCTTCACCTCGAAGCGCAGACAGCCGGGCGTGCGCGCCAGCTGAAAGAGCTCCTGTTGATCGGCGAAGAACATCTTCCGGTCGTTGGTGCAGTCGCGCAGGCCGAGCGCATCGTTCAGCTCGCGCACCGCCTCGTCGACGCGTCGCGCCCCCTGGAAGGGGCCGTAGTAGATGGAGGCATCTTCGCTGGCGCCGCGCACCACCAAGAGCTTTGGTGCGACGCCTCGTGTGAGCTTGATGAAGACAAAGTTCCGCGCGTCGCTCTTCATCGAGACGTTGAAGCGCGGCCGCAGCCGCTTGATCAGGCGCAGCTCCATCAACAGCGCGCCGAACTCGCTCGGCGTGTAATCCCAGGTGAGACTCGTGGCCTCACGGATGATCCGCGCGCCCTTGTCGTCGGGGTAGGAGCAGCGAAAGTAGCTAAGCAATCGCGATCGGATACTCTTCGACTTGCCGACATAGACGACTTCGCCGTTGGCCGAGTGCATCTGATAGACGCCGGGACGGTCGGCCGCGTCCGCGCGCACCATTGCGCGCATCGCGGCGAGCTGCTCCTCCGTTGTAAGCGGAGCCTTGAGCGGGTTGGCCCGGCGCGCCATGCTCGCGGCTCAGCGCTGGCAGCGGGCGCAGAAGACGGTCGTGCGACCGTCGACGGCGTCGGTGTCTATCAGACGAGCGCCGCATCGATTGCACGGCGAGCCACCGCGGCCATAGACGCCAAGCTGCGCGGCGAACGCGCCGCGATTGCCGGATGCGTCGCGGTAGTCGCGAAAGCTCGTTCCTCGCGCCGCGATCGAGGCGGTGAGAACGTTCGTGATGGCGCGGTGCAGGGCGAAAATCTCCGGGGAGAGCAGCGAGCGTGCGGGGCGTGACGGATCGATGCCGGCGAGCCAGAGCGATTCGTTGGCGTAGATGTTCCCAATGCCGGCGATGCGGCGCTGATCCATCAACACTTTCTTGATTGCTTGGCGCGACGATCGAAGCGTGTCGGATAGATAGAGCGCCGTGAATTCGGAAGCAAGCGGCTCGACGCCGAGCATCGACTCGTACTCCGTCCAACGCCGAGGATCCATGAGTGCGACGGTGCCGAGCCGACGAATATCGCGATAGTGGAGCCGGACGCCGTCGTCGAGGGTGAGCGCCAGTGTGGAGAAGAGCCGCTCGTGCTCGGGCAGATCGCCGCGATCGATCAGGAGGGCACCGGTAAAGCGCGGCTGCACGACGAGCCTGTCTCCCGAGGACAGGTCGATGACGACGAGCTTGGCGCGCCTCCACGTTGTTGCGATTACCTGATTGTTGAGGCGCGTGCCAAGCGCCGCGGGTGCAACCTCGCGCAACACGTCCGGGCGCGTGACACTCACTTCAACAATGCGGCGGCCGGACAGCTCGCGATCGAGGTCGCGAGCGATCGTCTCAGTCTCGGGGAGCTCTGGCATCGCGCGCCCACTCCCGCCAGCCGATGTCGCGGCGAAACTGTTTTCCGTCGAAGTCGATCGCGTCGGCAAGCGCGAGACTTTCGCGGCGGGCGTCCGCGAAGGTAGCGCCGATGCCCGTCGCGCAGAGCACGCGTCCGCCATTGGTGACGAGCGATCCGTCGGCGGCGCGGGCAGTACCGGCGTGGAAGATGATCTGGCTCGGGCCGGCGGCCGGCAGTGTGATGCGGTCACCTTTGCGCGGCGTGTCGGGATAGCCGCGAGCGGCGAGAACGGTCGTCACCGCGGCGCCGCTGCGCCAAGCGAGCGAGGTGCCCGCGATCGAGTCACCATTCGCGACGGCGAGGACGATGTCGAGGAGGCTCGAATCCAGGAGCGGAAGTATCGCCTCGGTCTCCGGATCGCCGAAGCGACAATTGAACTCGACGACCTTTGGTCCATCGCTGGTGAGCATCAGTCCCGCGTACAGGAGTCCGGTGAATGGCGTTCGCATCTCGCGCATGCGCGCGAGCGTGGGCTCGAATACGTCGCGCACAACGCGTTGTACCGTCCCGTCATCGGCGAGCGAGACCGGTGCGAACGCCCCCATGCCGCCGGTGTTCGGGCCGAGGTCGCCATCGCGCAGTCGCTTGTGATCCTGCGCCGCGAGCATTGGGATGACCGCGGTGCCGTCGGTGATCGCGAAGAGAGACAGCTCCTCGCCCGCCATGAACTCCTCGACGAGAATCTCCGCACCCGCATCGCCGAAGGCGTTGCCCTCGAGCATTGAGGCGGCCGCATCCAGCGCCTCGTCCAACGTCATCGCGACGATCACGCCTTTGCCCGCCGCCAGACCGCTCGCTTTGATCACGACCGGCGCGCCGAATCGCGCTATTCCCGCGCAGGCGCGTTCCAGCTCGACGTATCGTTCGGCGCGCGCGGTCGCGACGCCGGCGTCGGCCATCACTCGCTTGGCAAATGTCTTCGAGGATTCGATCGCCGCGGCGGCGCGCGACGGACCGAACACTGGAATTCCCGCGCTTCGCAGCAGGTCGGCCAGGCCGCGCGCGAGCGGCGCTTCCGGTCCCACGACGCAGCACTCGACGCGCTCGCGAGTCGCCAGCTCGGTGATGCCGCGAACATCGGTGATGTCAACGGGCACGCAACGCGCAAACTGCTCCAGGCCGGGGTTGCCTGGAGCAGCAATGAGATCGAGCGATGGATCGTCGCGCAGGAATTTCCAGGCGAGTGCGTGCTCACGCCCGCCCCCGCCGACCAGCAACAGTTTCACGTACGCGCCATCACTACGGGCGGCCCTTGAACGCGTCGTTGAACGCATCGCGCGCGCGTGATGCGGCGTCGGCGAGCGACGCGCCGACCTGCGTGACTGTGTCGCGCGCCTTCGGACCGTAGTAGCCGGCGGCGTCGACGTAGTCATCCGAGAGCGGGCGATCGTTCTGACCGCGTCGCGGATATTCGCCGCGCAGAATCCGATCATACTCGCCGCTCGTCATCCAGCGCTGCAGCTCGGCGGCGCGCACTGTGTTGAACGGATGCGTGCGGAACGCGACGTTGAGCACCTTCATCACGGTGTCGACGGCGCTGTCGGCCGATTCGTATTCCTGCGCCTGCACCAGGAATTCGTCGAGGCTGATCTCATCCTCTTCGCCCGTGGCGAGGCCGGCCATCTTCGCTCCGCCTCCGGCGAGCTTGAGGAATGCGCGCATCGACGCGTTCGGATCCTGGCCGCTGAGCATCCCCGCGCGGTCGCAGGAGAATTCGCTCTTGCGGAACCATTCGTACAGCGCGAGCTCGATCGGCAGAAGCGCGATGCCGGCGAGGAAGGGCAGGTTGCGCACGCCGATCATGAGCAGGATCAGCGCGATCGTGCGATAGGTCGAGTGGCCGCTCATGATATGGCCGAGCTCGTGGCCAAGGATCGTGCGGCGTTCCTCGCGATCGAGCAGGCCGAGCGTGCCCGAGTTCACGATGATGAACGGCTTGTCGAAGCCCACGGCGCCGGCGTTGACCATCGGCGTCTGCGTGACGTAGAGCTGCGGCTGCTCGGGCCAGTCCATCGTCTCGAGCACTTCCTGGTAGAGGCCCCAGAGCTTCGGCCGCTGCTTTGGTCCGATGCGAACCGCGTCGGCGAGGAAGAGATGCCGGGCCCCGCGCTCACCAAAGAATCCGGCGATCTTTTTCACGACTTCATCGAAGCCCGGGATCGCCCGCAGCGTGTTGAGCGCGGCACGGTCGGCGGGATGCTCCCAGGCGACCGGGGAGATTTGGGTCAGTACTTTTCGGTCCGCCATTTAGAACTCCTTGTTGGGAAAGCGCGTCGGGCTTCGGG
>JALZAE010000615.1 GCA_030948535.1 Gemmatimonadota bacterium
GGGCACGTCGCCGCGATCATCGGCGGCTCGCAGTCGCAGGAGCGGTACGGCACCGGCCCGCGCTTCAAGCCGATGAGCAAAGCGCGCCAGCGCGACGCGATGCGCTTCCTTGATGACAACGCCTTCCAGACGCCGACGTACTTCATCGACAAAGACATCCTCATGCGCATCGAGCAGGAGGGGTTCGTCGCTCAGCTGCGCGGCGCGCAGAATCAGGTGCTGTCGACGCTGCTGAACGAGAACCGGCTCAACCGGCTACTCGAGCACGAGGCACTGGCGACGAACACGAACGACGTCTACAGACTCGGCGATCTTTTGGCGGACATGCGACAGGGGATCTGGTCGGAATTGAGCGCGCCGAGCCCGAAGGTCGACATCTTCCGGCGCAACTTGCAGCGCGCGTATCTCGAGGCGATGGACCGCGACATCAATCCGCCGGCAACGACAGCGATTCCGTTCCCGCCGGGATTTCCCCAACCGCCGCAGCGCTTCACGACGGACGTGCGGCCGCTGTTGCGGGGCGAGCTGGTCGAGCTCGACAAGGTGGTCGGCGGCGCGATCGGCCGATCGACGGATTCGGTCACGCGGCTGCATCTGCAGGATGTGCGGCTGCAAATCGCGCACATGCTGGACTCGGATCGCAGGAAGTAGCAGCTCTTTTTGTGCCGATCACTGTCATTCGTGCCGACATCACCACGCTCGACGTCGACGCGATCGTCAACGCCGCCAACTCGCAGCTAGCGGGAGGCGGCGGCGTGGACGGCGCCATCCACCGCGCCGCCGGCCCGGAGTTGGTCGGCGCGAGCCGCGCGCTCGGCCCCATTCCGCCGGGGAGCGCCGTGCTCACGCCAGGATTTCGGCTGCCCGCGCGCTATGTGGTGCACGCCGTCGGTCCGGTGTGGAGTGATGGCACCCAGGGCGAGCCCGAGCTGCTCGAGCGCGCGTACGAGTCGAGCTTGCAGGTTGCGCTCGCGACAGGACGTGTGCGCTCGATCGCGTTTCCAGCGATCTCGACTGGCGTCTATCGATTTCCGAAGGCGCCGGCGTGCGAGATCGCCGTGCGGGTGATGCGCCGGCACGAGGCGGAGCTCGATCGCATCGTCGCTTGCGTCTTCGACGACGAAGCGCTCGCGCTCTACCGCGACGCGCTCACGGCGCGCTGACGCGCCGAATGGCGAAAATCTTGATCGGCGGTGTGAGCCGCTGCGCGTCGGCGTGCGCGGCCTGGAGGGCGCGCGCGATGTCCATGCCACCCGTCACTCGTCCGAACGCGGCGAAGCCCTGGCCGTCGAGGTTCCGGTGGCCGCCAAAGTCGAGTGACGGCTGGGCGCCGATGCAGATGAAAAAGTCGGACGTCGCGCTGTTCGGCGCCGGCATAGAAACCGCCGTCTACATATTGAAGAAAATTCGTCACGGTTGCCGGCGCGTGCGCGCTGTCGAGCGCCGCCGTCACCGCGCCGAGCTCCGTCTCGATGACAATGTGCACCCTGCCGGACTGCGCGCCGGCCGCGCTCGCGGTCGCGCACAACGCGAGCGCGACTAGCAGACGTCTCATTCCGGACCTCCGGGCGACAGCCCACACGCGCGGTTCAGCAGTGCGCTCGCGCGATTCTTCCGGGTCATGTCTCTCCCTCCGCTACGGTCAATCGCTGCGCTACGCGATCGGCTCGTCGGTGCTCATCCCTTCCACCAGCGTGAAATCGCTCGCCGACGGCGGCCGCAGCGAGAACCAGCTCTGCTGCAAGACCGCCTCGCGCGCGTAGTCGACGTCGCTTGCCCAGGAAAATCCCGCCGCCGGCCGGCCGACGTCGACCTGCACCACCAGCACGGTCAGCGGTGGAAGCTGCCGGAGCGAGCAATATCGCGCGACCATCCCCAACGGCTGCGCCAGCTGGTTCGGCTCGACACCGATGCGCTCGGCCACCATCGCGTACGTGAGCGTCCGCCGATCGTGCGCCGCGGCGACGAGCACTTGCCAGATCTGCGCGGCGCGCTCGCCGGCGACCATCGCGTTTAGAACCACGGCTCGTCGGCTGTCGGCCCGTAGATCGACGGGACTTTGCCGCCCGCCATGCGGAGATAGACGGAGAGCTGGCCGCGGTGATGGATCTGATCGCAGAGGAGGAACCAGAGGAATTGGCTGGTGGTCATGTCGCCCGTCTGCTTCGGCGCGACGAAGAACGTCACCGTGCCGTTCATCGCCTTGTCGTCGGCGCTCTCCAGCTTCTGCATCATCTGCTCGTGCAAATCGTCAAACTGCTTCAGCACTTCATCCCAGCTGTCGGGCGCAGGAGGAAAACCGCCGCCGAGCACCTGCTCATCCTCGAGCGCCTTCAGCATTAGCTTCTCTTCGACTACGAAGGTCCACGCGAGCTTGAGCGCCGTGTTGGAGCGCTCGTGCGGACGCAGTTCTGCCTGCTCCTTCGGGTAGGCACGCAGCACCTTTGAGGTGGTCGCGTGCTCGCGCGCGTACGCGTCGAGGAACTGAGCCTTCGCACTTTGCATCGCCATGGTCTCCTCCGGTGCGGTAGTGGTTCGCTGTGGGGCGGGATATGATCGCCGCCCAACCGCTCGGTGGAAAGCCCCGCGCCATTTGCGCGACAGGCGCTCCAGGGGCGAAGGTGTGGTGCACTCTTCGAGGAGCACAGGTGATCGTCGGCGTGCACGCCCTCATGTACGCGAAGCAGGCGGACGAAGTACGCGCCTTCATCCGCGACGTGCTTGGCTTTCGCTCCGTCGACGCGGGGCGCGGCTGGCTCATCTTCGAGCTGCCGCCGGCCGAGCTCGGCATCCATCCCAGCGAGGGCGAGGAGAACGAGACGAACGTCGAGCTGTATCTCATGTGCGACGACATCAACGCGACGGTGGCCGAGCTGAAGGGGAAGGGCGTCGAGATCGCGCGTCCGATTACCGAGGCTCGCTTCGGCCTGATGACGGCGCTCAAGCTGCCGGGCGGCGGCGAGCTCGGCATTTATGAGCCGCGCCATCCGACCGCGCTGCCAAACCGTAGCTGAGCATGGCACGCAGCGTCCTCGATCGATTGCGATCGCTCTGCCTCAAGCTGCCCGAAGCACACGAGGTCGAGGCGTGGGGCGCGCCGACTTTCCGCGTGAAGAACAAGATCTTCGCGATGTACGCGTATGCCGACACGCACGCAGGGGCGGGCAAGAACGCCGTCTGGTTCAACGCGAACTCGACAAACCAGGGACTCCTCGTGCGCGCCGAACCGGAGCGGTATTTCGTGCCGCCGTACGTTGGGCCGAAGGGTTGGGTCGGCGCGTACCTCGGGAAAGAAACCGACTGGGCGGCAGTGGCCGATCTCGCGCGCGACGCCTATCGTCTGACGGCAACGAAGAAGCTGGCCGCGCAGCTTATCGATTGATCTTCTCTCCTCACGAGACAAAAACATGCCTGCGCATCCAGTGAAAACCGAACGAGGCCTGCCACAGCGGCGAGACGCTTGGCTTCGCCATCGGCCGGAAGCACAACGCGATCGCCGCGGCTGTGCTGGTCGTTATCGTGCTCGGCTACGCGGCGATCTCTCGTAGAGTCGAGCGGTGCCAGCCGAGTGCCCGATCGATAGCTTTCTTCAGCCACCGCGGGAGGTCCCATGTCATCGAACAAAGAGCAATCGCCCAAGCGCGGCGAGCAGAAGACGGAGACGCCGACCAATGACGTCGAGAAGGCGCTCGATGCGTTGAAGGGGATCGTGTCGCCAAAGGGCGAGCGCGGCCTTCCATATCCTGGCGATTTTCCGAATCCGCTACCGGACAAATATCGCGGCTGTTTTTAGCGCACGATTCGTTGAGACCATGCCCGAGCTCGTCGTCCGCATCAAGAAACACACTGATGGCACCGCCACGCTGAGCTGCACGCGCCGCGATGGCACGACGACGTGGCAGCGACAGCGCGGCGCGCTCGGGCAATTCTTTCCGCTGCACGACCTCACACATTTCGCGGTCGAGAGCGTGCTCGGCTACCGGCGCGGATTTTATGGATTGGTGGCCGACGGCTGGGAGATGACTGATTTTGGCACGCCGTGGCCGCGCGGGCCGCTGCCTGCCGAGACCGTCGAAGCAGAGATGATGGTGGGCTTCTTCGATTCCGAGCGGCGTCTGCTGCAACGCTTCTCGGCCGAGGAGGTGAACGAGCAGGCGGCGAATTTCATGGCCAATCGCGTCGAGAAGGGCGCGCGCCCGAGCCGGACGTTCACCGACGCACAGTTGGCGGATGTGCGCGCGCTACGCGCCGATGTATTCGCGCGCTGGGCAGCCATCGAGCCTGGTGACGCGCTCGAGCTCGCCTTCGATCGCGAGCTGGCGACGGCCTAGAGCCGGCTACTCCGCCGCGGCATCGTTCGGCGCGGATGCTCG
>JALZAE010000620.1 GCA_030948535.1 Gemmatimonadota bacterium
ATCCAACCGCGCATCGCCGCGCACTTCCTCGAGCGTCAGGTCGAAGCCAATGAAGTGGATGTCGGGCGCAACTTTGGCGCGATAGAGCGGGAAGCGCAGGCGAGGATCCTTGTTGTTGAGCGCGAACAGCTCGCCGGTCTCATCGGAGAGCACGAGCCGATTGGCGCGCGTGCCGGTGCCCCACTGCGCCTGCTGCGCGTAGATGAAGGTGTTCGGGTAGCGCTTGAGCAGATCGCCGCGGATGACAAGCACGACTTGCGACGCATCGCCCTCGGCATCGCGTTTGTTGTGCGAGCCCAGGGAATTCGTGCGCTTCCACTGATGAATCGGCGGGATGTCCTTCAGGTCTTCCGCCAGTTTTTTCGCATCCCGATGATCGAGGTCGACGTAGTTCGATACATCCCAAAATTGGCGGAAGTAGCTCCCCTGCTGGTCGGTCGGGTACTCGCGCCAGAGCAGCTCGCTCGCGAACGCGTGGTTGAGTCCGACGAAGTACGACTCGATGAAGGGCTGGTTCGTCTTCATCAACGAGATCGTGTTGTTCGGAATCAGCTTGAGGTTGGGCACGAAGTAATCGTCCGACAGCTGGTCGAGCGGGAAGTACATCGGCGCTTTGATGTCCGGGTAGTTCATCACCTCGCGCAGCAGATCGAGATCCGGTCCGTGCTGCACCTTGCCGTAGCGATCGATCGCGTATTTGAGCACGTCGGATTCACCCATTCGCATGAGTGCCCCGAACCGCATTGCCATCGCGCGATGCGGCTCGATCGCCGCCAGCGCCTTTGCGCGCACGTTCTCGAGATCGAGCGCGGGCTTGCGTGGAAGCGGAGCGATGCGAATCGCCAGCACATCCTGAAAGTCGAGTAGCGCGCGACGCAGGTCCGCCGCGGCGACGTTGTCGCCGGCGACGAGCGGCGGCGTAGCAGGCGGCGCCGTCGACGCCGGTAGCGTGGCCTCGATGGGGCTCGTGTAACTGTACGCCGGCCTCGCAGGAATTGATGCGATGGCCGCGGCCGTCAATCCCGCCGGCGACAACATCTCGGCGACGTCGGACGCGGGCTGCGATTTCTTGATCGCCGCGACGGCGGCGGCGGCCGCCGCGCCGGCGGCGATCGCTCCAACAATGCCGAGCACCGGCGACACGAAGAACAGCGCGATGACGATGAGGAGCGCGAGCAGCGCGAGCCACCACCAGTTGCGCTTGAGGAAAGTGGTTTGCTCCGGCGGCGTGATCTTCCCCGTGACGGCTTCGATGGTGGCGCCGCCGGCCGGTGCGCGCGGCGGCGCCGCCGAGATCGTACCCGCGCTGAGGCCGGCAATGACGCGAGCGATGCCGCCGATCCGCGCTGACTCCGGCAGCAGTTGACGTGCGAGCAGCCCACGCGGCCGCAGCATCTTGCGTAGCGCCGGCGACAGCGCGGCGTGCGGCACCCGGCTCGCGCCAACGAGCGCGCGCAGCGTCACCGGACTGCCCAGTATCTTGGCGAAGGCCGGCGCCATGAGCGCGGTCGCGCGCTCGGCCGGCAGCGCCGCGACCGTGCGCGAGTACGCGGACGCCGACGCCTTCACCGCCAGTTGCGCGCGGCGAATGCGGTGGTTGATCGTGAGCACGTCGCCGATCTGCTCCCACGCCTGCCGCATGTACTCCTCTTGGTGCACGCGAACCACGCGCGCGCCAAGTCCCGCGGCCGCGCGATAACGCGGATCCAAGTTGAGCTGGTTCACCCATCCGCCATCGACGGTGCTCACGCGCTCGACCTGCGCGTGCCAGCAACCGTAAATCGGCGGAGCGACGATCGGATCGGGCTCGCCGGCCGCGCGCGCATCTGCGGGAGCGTTTAGAATCGGCACGATCTGCGGAACGAAATCGCTCGCCGGTGCGAGCGGCTTCCGTACGGTGGTCGGCGCGAGCAAGGCTCCCTCGAGACCGACGAATCCATCCGGCGGATCGCTGACGGTCGCGATGCCGAAGTCCGGATGCGTGACATCCATGTCGCGAATGCCCACGCGCGGATCCATGTCCCGTGGCACGAGCGCGCGCACGAGCGACTCGAAGTCCCCCTCGACGCCGGTGCGGAAATACCACTCGTAGTAGATCGGGAACTCTCGCGCCGTCCCGGCCGACGCCCGGAGAGTGCCATCGTCCGCGTCGGCGACGGTCTCGCCAACTCCTGCTTTGCGACCGACCTCGAACACCGGCACGATGAACGCCGTGTATCCCGTATTCGGATCGAGCTTGCGCGGACACATCAGGCGTGCGTAACCGACATCGGGATTGGCGTCGAGCTCGGACTTGAGCGAGCCGAGGTCCGGCGCCGCCGCGGTGCCGCCGAGCGCTTCGTTGAGGTGGACGTGCGCCCACGCCCATTCCTCACCCGTCTTAGGGAAGAGATCCGTGCGCTTCGCCTTCGTCGTCAGCTCGAAGCTGGGCAGCGGCCGGCCCGGCGTGAGCACTCGCTTGAACTCGTCGTCTTTGAGCACGACGAGTTGAATCCACGGAGGCAGATGATGCGTCGCGCCCTCTACGACGACCGGCGAGTAGCGCCAGGGAAAATCTTCATCGTATAGATCAATCGCGGCGAGATAGTTCGGCTCGAAGTCCATCACGAGCGAGCGCGGCTCCGTCCGGATCACCTGCTGCGCTTGAATTCCCGCGATGTCGCCCGGGCCGATGAGCCGCACGGTGACCGGCGGGACGGCCTCCTGCCCCGCATCGGACTTCGCGTTCAGCGAGACGGTGAGCGTGGCGCGGCTCGATCCCGGGCCGGCACTATTCTGCAGGCGATTGCCGAGACCGCGACGCAGCCATGGGAGAAAGGAGTAGCGGGCGATCGTCATCAGGGTTTCCCCGCCACGGAGGAGGCCGGCACCATCTGGATCGCGCCGGTCAGCTCCGGCCGCTCGGCGACGAGACGCTGCACCGCCTGGTCGGCGGCGGTGGCGTTGTCGAATACGAGATCCGGCCCGTGCAGCGTCAGATCATCGGTCGAGACCACAGCATAGCTC
>JALZAE010000208.1 GCA_030948535.1 Gemmatimonadota bacterium
TTCCAGAGCACGCCACGGCGGCTGCACGAGTGGGAGCTGGGCGACATAGTCCGCGAGATCAACGTCGGCGCCGCGCAACTCGCCCGTGCCGCGTGTGACAAGTACTCGACGCCCGAACGCCCGCGCTTCGTCGCCGGCTCCATTGGGCCGACGGGGATGCTGCCGTCGAGCAGCGACCCGGTGCTTTCGGCGATCGGCTTCACCGAGCTGGCGGACAACTATTACGAGCAGGCGAAATTCCTGGTCGAGGGCGGCGTCGACGTGCTGCTCGTCGAGACGTCGCAGGACATCCTCGAGGTGAAGGCGGCGATCGTCGGATTCGAGCGGCTGTTCGCCGAGCTGGGCCGGCGCGTGCCAATCCAGGCGCAGGTGACGTTGGACACGAGCGGACGTATGCTGCTCGGCACCGACATCGCGAGCGCGATGACGACGCTCGAATCGCTCGGCGTGGATGTGATCGGGCTCAACTGCTCGACGGGACCCGAGCACATGCGCGAGCCGATCCGGTTTCTGGGTGAGCATGCGACGCTGCCGGTGAGCTGCATCCCGAACGCCGGGCTTCCGCTGAACACGGGGACGGGCGACGCGGTGTATCCGCTGGAGCCGCAGCCGATGGCGGATGCGCTGGCGGAGTTCGTGCGCGATTTTGGCGTGCGGATCGTTGGTGGATGTTGCGGGACGACTCCGGAACATCTTACGGCGATCGTCGCATCGGTACGAGCGGTGGAGCAGCAACGGGCGTCGGGCGTCGGGCGTCAGGCGTCAGGAACGGCTGGGGCGCGGGGGGCCCCCCCCGAGAATCAAAATACGTCACGCTCCCTCACCGATCACCATCGTTCCGTTCCCCGCGTCAGCAGCGCAATGCGGGCGATCACGCTCCATCAAGATCCGCCCCCGCTCCTCATCGGCGAGCGCGTCAACTCGCAGGGCTCGCGCAAGGTCAAGCGCCTCTTGCTCGCCGACGACTACGAGGGCGTCGTCGCCGTCGGACGTGAACAGGTCGAGTCGGGCGCGCACGTCCTCGACGTCTGCGTCGCTCTCACCGAGCGCGGCGACGAGGCCGAGCAGATGTCACAGGTCGTGAAGCTGCTCTCGATGAGCGTCGAGGCGCCGATCATGATCGACTCGACGGAGCCCGACGTCATCGAGGCCGCGCTGCAGCACATCCCCGGCCGCGCGATCGTCAACTCCATCAACATGGAGAACGGACGCGTGCGCATCGACAGCGTACTGCCGATCGTCAAGCGGCACGGCGCCGCCGTCGTCGCGCTCACGATCGACGAGATCGGCATGGCCAAGACGTCGGCGCGCAAGCTGGAGATCGCCAAGCGCATCCACGACATCGCGGTCCACGAGTACGGCCTCGCGCCGGGCGATCTCATCTTCGACGACCTCACCTTCACGCTGGCGACCGGCGAGGCGGAATGGATCGACTCGGCCAAAGAAACGATCCTCGGTATCAAGGCGATCAAGCAGGAGCTGCCGGGCGTCTTCACATCGCTCGGTGTCAGCAACGTCAGCTTCGGGTTGGGCGAAGCGGCGCGCGCGGTGTTGAACTCGGTGTTCCTCCATCACTGCGTGCATGCCGGGCTCGACATGGCGATCGTGAATCCGGCGCACGTGCGGCCGTACTTCGAGATCCCGGAGAACGAGCGACGGCTCGCCGACGACCTCGTGTTCAATCGCGCGCCCGATGCGCTGCAGCAGTTCATTGAGTATTTCCAGGCGTCGGGCGTCGGGCGTCAGGCGTCGGACAAGGCGGTGGAGGATCCGACGGCGGACATGACGCCGGACCAGCGCATCCATTGGCGCATCGTGCATCGCAAGAAGGATGGGATCGAGGAGGCGCTCGACCTCGCCGGTGTGCGTGACAACCCCGTTCGCGTGTTGAACGAAGTGCTGCTTCCGGCGATGAAAGAAGTCGGCGACAAGTTCGGCGCGGGCGAGTTGATTCTGCCGTTCGTGCTGCAGTCGGCGGAAGCGATGAAGAAAGCGGTGAAGCATCTCGAGCAGTTTCTCGAGCGGAAGGAGGGCTACACCAAGGGCAAGGTCGTGCTGGCGACGGTGTACGGCGACGTGCACGACATCGGGAAGTCGCTGGTCAACACGATCCTCTCCAACAACGGCTACACGGTGTACGACCTTGGCAAGCAGGTGCCGGTGAACACGATCATCGACAAGGCGGTCGAGGTCGGCGCGACGGCGATCGGGCTCTCGGCGCTGCTGGTATCGACGAGCAAGCAGATGCCCATCTGCGTGCGGGAGCTCGACAAGCGCGGGCTCTCCTTCCCCGTCATGATCGGCGGCGCGGCGATCAACCGGCGATTTGGGCGGCGGGCGCTCTTCGTCGATGGCGAGCGGCCGTACGCGCCCGGCGTCTTCTACTGCAAGGACGCCTTCGAGGGACTCGATACGATGGAGGCACTCATCGCGGAAGGTCGCGAGAAGTTCGTCGCATCGACGATCGACGCGGCGCGCAAGGACATCTTCCTGCACACCCAGGTCGGAAAGGACATCGCGAGCGGCGATGATGCGGGCAAGCGGAGCGATGTCGCCGCCAACAACCTGCTGCCGCGCGCGCCCTTCTTCGGCACGCGCGTGCTGCGCGGCATCCCGCTCGACGAGCTCTTCGCGCTGCTCGACATCGACGAGCTCTTTCGGCTCCAGTGGGGCGGCCGGGGCTCGGGCGAAGCGTACGAGAAGGCGGTACGCGAGGAGTTCCGTCCGACGCTCGAGCGTCTGACGGCCGAAGCCAAGCGCGAAGGCTGGCTCGCGCCGGCGGCGGTGTATGGCTACTTCCCGGTGCAGTCGCTCGCCAACGAGCTGATCGTCTATGATCCCGCCGCGTTCGACAGCGACGGGGGCTCGCTGCGCGAGATTGCGCGCTTCAAGTTTCCGCGGCAGGAAGGGCGGGAGCGATTGTGTCTCGCCGACTACTTCCGCTCCACCGAGTCGGGCGAGCTCGACGTCGCCGCCTTCCAGATCGTCACCGTCGGCGACGAGGCAACCAAGCGATTCGACGAGATGCAGGCGCGCGGCGAATACTCCGAGGCGTTCTACCTGCACGGTCTCGCGGTCGAGACCGCCGAGGCCGTCGCGCAGTGGATGCATCTGCGCATTCGCAGGGAGCTCGGCATCGGTGAGGAGCAGGGCAAGCGCTACTCGTGGGGCTATCCGGCGTGTCCGGATCTCGAGGATCACGCGCAGCTCTTCAAGATTCTTCCCGCGGCGGACTCGTTAGGCATGGAGCTGAGCTCGGCCTTCCAGCTCATCCCGGAGCAGTCGACGGCCGCGCTGGTGGTGCACCATCCGGAGGCGAAGTACTACGCGGTGCGCGGCACCGAGAGCGGTGCACGCGCCGCGGGCGCGCCGATGGAGGCCGTCGGGTGACCGGCGTCGCCACGTCCGCCCGCGTTCGCGACCAGCGCGACCTGCTCGATCCCCAGCGTGTCCTCGTGTTCGACGGCGCGATGGGGACGATGCTCTATGCCCGCGGCGTGTTCATCAACGTGTGCTACGATGAGCTGAACTTGCGCGAGCCCGACCTCGTGCGCGACGTGCACCGCGAGTACGTCCGCGCCGGCGCCGACGTGATCGAGACCAATTCCTTCGGCGCCAATCGGCTGAAGCTGGCGCTGTACGGACTCGAGACGCAGGTGGTCGAGGTCAATCGGCGCGCGGCGGAGCTGGCGCGCGAGGCCGCGGGCGAAGGCGTGTTCGTCGCGGGCGCCGTCGGGCCGCTTGGCGTTCGTCTCGAGCCCTATGGTCCGACATCGCGCGCCGAAGCGCGCACGCTCTTCCGCGAGCAAATGCAGGCGCTGCGCGACGGCGGCGCCGATCTCTTCATCCTCGAGACCTTTGCGGACCTGGATGAGATCGAGCAGGCGATTCTCGCCGCGCGCGACGTCGACGCCGCGGTTCCTGTCATCGCGCAGATGACGATCGGGCCCGATGGACTCACGCCGTACGGCGCCGCACCGGAAGACATCGCCCGCAGACTCGACGCTTTGGGCGCCGATGTCATCGGCCTCAACTGCTCGGTCGGTCCGCAGACGATTCTCGAGGCGATCGAGCGCATGGCCGCGGTCACGCGCCGGAAGCTGAGCGCGCAGCCGAACGCCGGCATGCCGCGCGAGGTCGGCGGACGCTCGATGTACATGGCGAGCCCCGAGTATATGGCGACGTACGCGCGCCATCTGCTGAACGCCGGCGTGAAGATCATCGGCGGCTGCTGCGGCACGACGCCGGAGCACATTCGCTCGATCGTGGAAGGCATTCGACCGTTGCGACCGCGAACGGAGGCGTCAGGCGTCGGGCGTCTGGCGTCAGTCAAGCCCGACG
>JALZAE010000637.1 GCA_030948535.1 Gemmatimonadota bacterium
CATAGGAACGCGCCGGTGAGCCCGACGGCGACATCGTCCTCCCACTGCTCCAGCGGAAAATCTTCGAGGCGTGAAAAGGATCGGCTGTTCGTGTCCTCGACCTTTGGATTGTTCGCGGCGTTGTTGATCAAGCCGTCGACACGCCCGAATCGCTCGAGCACGGTGGCCAACAGCTTCTCGACCTCGGCCGGCTTCGTGATGTCGCACTGCACAGCCATCGCGTGCGACGCGTAGCGCGTTCCCACATCGGCCGCCACGCGCTCCGCGGCTTGGTGATTGATGTCCACGACCACCGCTACGCCGCGGGCGCTTGCGATCGCCTCGGCATGCTTGGCGCCCAGCAGTCCGCCGCCCCCGGTGATGACGAAGACGCGCCCGCCGAGATCAAAGCGCTCCGTCGCCGAAAGATTTTCGCTCATCACAGCCGCACCACTGCACCGGTCCGCATGGATTCCTTCGCGGCGATCGCGACGGCAAGCGTACCCGCGGCGTCGCGGAGTGAAACCGCGGGCGGATGCGCTCCATCGATCGCGCCGAGAAAATGGCGCAGCTCGGCGAGGAACATCTCGTTTCGCTCCAGCTCGGGAAAGGATGCCTCGATCGGCGACAATCGGCCGGCCGCGTGCATCTCGAAAGTGTTGTTGCGAAGATCGACCGCGATCCGGCCCTCGGTGCCGGCGATGTCGCAGCTTCGTACCGGAGGCTGCTGCACGTAATCCATCTGCACGTGCACCGCGATCGGATGGCCGGTTGCGTCGGCGCATCGAAGCAGCATACTCGCCACATCTTCGACGTCGATCTCGAGCGGGCTCCAGTGGCCCCCCAGCGCGTAGATCTCACTGGGCATGCCGACGAGCCACTGGGCGTAGTCGAGCTCGTGGATCAGCGTCAGCACTACACCACCGCCGAGGTCGCGGCGCGATGCATACGACTCGCGATAGTCCTCATACGGATGCCAACCGGGCAGATGCTCGCCGACCATCACGCGCATGGCGAGCACACGGCCGATCGCGCCTTCGCGCAATGCGATCGAAGCGAGCTCGAGGCAGGGATGAAAGCGCATCTGGCAGCCGATCGCCGCTACGCGCTTGCGCTGCGCGACTTCGGCAATGAGTTCTTCCACCCCTACGAGCGAATCGGAGAGCGGTTTCTCGATGAACAGGTGACATCCGGCGCGCGCGCACGCGAGCGCCGCGCTGACGTGCAGGCTGCTCGGCGTCGCGATCACGGCGACGTCCGGCTGTCGGGCGAGCGCTTCATCCAGACTCGAGAAGACCGTCAGCTCGTATTCGCGCTCGAGGTCGGCGTTCTCCTCGACCCGCGCGTGCTCGCGGATCACGCGACGCAGTCCTCGCGAGCGACACGCCAAGAGCTCGACGCGATCGCCGAGCAGTGTACGCAGATTCCGCGCGTGCCGTTGACCGACGGAACCGAGCCCGAGCATCAGCACGCGCAGCGGCCGCTCCGCACCCGGCGTCATTCGGGGAGCGGTGCCACGATCATGTTCGACCGAAATTCTTCCCGGTCGAGAAATGGCCACAGATCCTCGAGCGGTTTGGAGACCATCGAGCCATCGGGCCGGCGCATGCTCGCCAGGCTCGGAGCGCGCGGCTGGTCGGCGGGCGTCATCACTTCACAGATCACGGGACCTGGCGTCTCGAGCACGGCATCGATTGCTTCGCGCAGCTTGCACTGATTGTCGATCCGCGCGTAGCGCAGTCCGTACGCCTCGGCGAGCTTCGACAACGGCGGCAGCGTCACGCCGCTCGTGTCGTCAGCGCCGGCGAGCGCGCCGAAGTAGCGGAGCTGCGAGGTGCGAATGGATGCGTATCCATCGTTGTTCAACACGAACAGTTTGATCGGAAGGCCGAGACGGCGCATCGTCTCGAACTCCTGCGAGTTCATGTGCAGGCCGCCATCGCCGTCGACGCAAATCGTGCGATGACGCTCACTCGCGAGGCAGGCGCCGATCGTCGCCGGCACGCCGTAGCCCATGGCGCCGAGCGCCGTCGTGATCAGCACGCGCTGCCCCGCTTTGACGCGAAGCGCGAGCAGGAAGATCTCGATGCCCGCCCCCGAGCTGCCCGAGACGACGACATCGCCTTCCGACATCGCATCGGAGAGCACGTCGGTGAAAACGTAGGTGCTCACGCGATCGGCGAGATCGCGATACTCGTCGAGCACGACCGGATACTTGGCTTTCCAGTCGAGGCAGCGTTTCACCCAGGCGCTCCGGTCGCGCGGCGCGATCGCGTCGCGTTGCGAGATGAGCTCGCGCATGAACGCCGTTGCATCGGCACGCACCGGCAGGGTGATCGTGTCGCCCATCTTCCGCAGCTCCGCGGGATCGACGTCGACCATGATCTTGTTCGCCGCCCGGGCGAATTGGGCCGGCGCGTAGCCCGTCACGACCAAGTCGAGGCGCGCGCCGATGCTGAGCATCCAATCGGAGTTCTGCAGTGAGAAGTT
>JALZAE010000677.1 GCA_030948535.1 Gemmatimonadota bacterium
GCTTCAGGCCGACTACACCAAGGTCTCGCACACTGACGCCATCAACACGATGACGTCGACGCAAGAGATCTCGCCGGGGTTCCAGTACAACCTGAACCCGAATTATCGCCGCGAGCCGAACTGGCGACTCGGCGCGCACGCGACCTACACGCGGGTCCACGACACGATCGACGGGGACACAGCGACGAATAGCTGGTGGTCATACGGCGGCGAAATCTCGTACACGCTGCCGTTCGGCCGCGCGATCAGCTACTTCGGCGGCGTCGGCTACGACTACCAGCCCGCGAGCTCTGGCGCGCACCTGCCGAAGTACTCGGTGTGGAGTCTAAAGTTTGGAATTGACGCGAGGTAGCATAGCAGATCAGAACACGGATGCCAAAAAACAGAGGTCAGTTGGCAGATCCCAGTGATCACACTTGGGCGTCGTCACTGACATCTGACATCTGACGTCTGACGTCTGACATCTGCTCTACCGTCTGACACCTGGTCGCGGAAGGGACAGAGTAAATCTCGATCCCACGCCCAGCGTGCTCTCAACCGAGAGATCGCCATCCATGCCACGCGCGAGGTCGCGGCTGATGGCGAGCCCCAGGCCGACGCCGCCTTGCCGGTCTCCCATACTGGCGCTGAGCTGCACGAAGGGCTCGAAGATCGTCTCCAATTTATTCGCGGGAATGCCGGGCCCGGTGTCCGCGACGTGGGCCAGCGACATGTCGCCGCCAACTTCGCAGCTCAGGGAAATCGTGCCGCCCTGCAACGCCGTGTATTTCACGGCATTCATGATGAGGTTGACCAGAATCTGGCGGACGCGATCCTGATCCGCCCATGCTTCGACATCCGTCTCCCCACCAGGACCGTCGAGCGTCAATCCTTTGTCGTGGATGGCGCCGCTGAGCATCTCGGCCGCGTCGACGAGGGCTTGCCTAATCGACATCGGGCCGCTGCGGTACTCCATCCTGCCGCTCTCGACACGGACGAAATTGAGGATCTCCGTGATCAGCGCCAGAAGATGCTGCTGATTCGCCTTGACTCGCGCGAGCGCGGTCCGTTGCTGCTCCGTCACCGGACCATGGAGGCCCATCTCGATCAACTCGGTAAAGCCACCGATCGCGTTGAGCGGCGTGCGCAGCTCGTGGCTCATGGCGCCGAGAAAATCCCCCTTCGACTGATTCGCCATCTCGGCGGCGAGTCGCAGCGCGTCCGCCTCCCGATACAATCGCGCGTTGTCGAGCGCCATGGCGCAGCGGGCGGCGAGGTCGCTAGCGAGCGAAACCTCTTCGGCGGTGAAGGGAGGATCGCCCTCGGGGCTGACAAAGGTGATGGCGCCCTGGAATCGCGCTCGCACGATGAGGGGCACCACGAGGAGTGAGCTGAAGCCGATCTCTCGAAGCAGGAGAAGATTTTGCGCGCCGTGCGCGGCAATGAGCAGTGCAGAGCCGGAGTCCTTGGTGAGAATCGCCGGCTGTCCGGCGGGTAGCCTTGCCGCGGCGATGATTGTTTCACTCGCCTCCGGTGGCCACTGGTCCACGAGTTGCCGGGCGAGAGCTTGCTTGGCCTGGTCGGGGTGCACGACCGCCAAGCGGTGCATCCCGCCGTTCGACTCCATGACGTCGACGATGCACCACGTCCCGGGGCGGGGAAGCGCGAGGTGGCGCACCGCATCGCGCGTGGCGGTCTCGTCGAGCGACAGGGAGAGATCGAGGCTCGCATTCGCGACGAAGCGCGCGCGATGGCTCGCCTCGACGGCATCGCGTGCGAGGTCCTGCTCGTGTAACGCGCCGAGGAGCAGACGTTCGGCGACGGCGCGCTGCCGAATCTTGACGCGCTCGACGAGCTCGACGTCGCGCACTTCGACGACGAGCTTCTCGGGAACGTCAAGAGAGCCCGGCACGGGCCAGACCGTACAGCTCCATAGTGCTTCGCCGTCATCGGTCGGTTCGACGATCGCATCGCGCACGGTCTTCGCGCTGTGAAAAACGCCGTCGAGCAGGGGAGTCAGATCGGCGGCCCTCGTTGGCCCGTTCGCGATTCGCTCACCGATGCTGATTTTTCCCGCCGCCTGCAGCGCGCGGAAGACACTGTTCGCGTACAGGAGAACGTGCGCGGGCCCTTCGGTCACGGCGAAGGCGACCGGCGCGAATGCCAGGTGCCTCCCCACCGAAGCGCTAACGATGAGCTCTCTCCGGCCTTCGGGTGATTGCATCAGCCTCCATCCGGAAGCGCAACGGCTCGATAGCTATTCTTGGTTTTGTCTTTCTCGATGTATCCGAGCGCCAACAGTCGAGCGATCCCCGATCGGACCCCCTTCGCGGACAAGCCGCTCTGCTTTGTCAGACGCGCCGCCGACGCGCGCTTGGCCTGAACCAGGGCACCAAGAAGAATCGCCTCCGTTTCGGTAATCGCGGGATGTGCGCTGCGTTGCTCTCCTTCGATGGTTGGCACGCCGGTGGTGATTCCGTGATAGCCGACAAGCGACTCGCCCATGACGGCGCCGCGCGCCGTGAGATCGTAAAGGCGAAAATCGGTCGCGTGATCGCTGCCGCGCATCTTGACCACCGCGAGTACCGTCTTGAGATGGCCGCCGATCTCGACATACCGTTGCACGATGATGTCGTCGGTGACGAATGAGACGCGCTCGCTGGTGAATCGCCCATCGGCAAACGCCTCGACGACTTCGGCGGTCATGAGAATCGTGACGCCCGTGGCCGTGAGCGCGCCGACCAGGCGATACAGCGATTCGCGGAAGTCGATGCGGAAGGTCGGCGCCAGAGCGATCTCGAACCCCGACAGAGAATCGATGACGACGCGTGTCGCGCCGGTGCGTCGAACCGCCGTCATGATCTCCGCCAGCATCTCGTCGACCGACAGATCCAGCGGCCGGAGATAGATCACGGCGAGCCGGTCGGCCGAGATCATCTCTCCGAAATCGATTGGCAACGTTTTCGCCCGCGCCAAGTACGCTTCGGGAAATTCCTCGAACACGGCGACGACGCAACTCTCTCCTTCTTTGAGACCTTGCGACACGAATTGCGTCGCGAAGGTCGTCTTGCCGCTTCCGGCCGGACCGGTGAGCAGCAGCACATCGCCTTCGGGAACGCCGCCGTTCATCATGTCGTCCAGGCCCGGCACACCGGTGAGGAGTCGGCGGGTCGAGCGCACCACGCGCTCACGCTGCTGCTCCGGGATCCGCGGGAAGACCTCCATGCCATTGCTGGTAATACGGAAGGTGTGCAGTCCCGGCATCGGTGCGCGCCCGCGCACTTTCACCGCGCGCAGCTTGCGCACCGCGGAGTTTCGATCGACGTCGTCCGATAGCCACAGGATACTGTCGGCCACTGTGAAGACAGGATGCCGCCGCTCTTGCTCGGTGTACTCGCCGAGCAGAAATGAGGTGATCTCCCACGACGTCAGCTGTTGTGCGAGCCGCTGCACGAATTCCGCCAGCTCGACGATGCCCTTCTCATCCCCCGACTCTATGTGCGCGCCGATGGTCCGAAACGAATCGACCGCGACGAACGTCGGTTCGGCTTCCGTGACCTCGGCGACGATGCGCGTGAGCATGGCATCGAGATCTTTGCTGATCGCTTCCTTGCTCAGGTTGATGAAGCGGATCGCCGATGGAATCTTCGCGGGGTCGAAGAAGGCAAACTGCTGCTGGTAGCGCATCATCTTCACGGTCGGCTCTCCAAGCACCGTGAAGTAGAGTGCGCGTTTCGCCTTTGTCGCGTTCGCGAACAGGACCTGCTGCACGAGCGTCGTCTTGCCGGCGCCGGGCGCGCCGGCGATGAGGTTGAACGAGTATTCGCAGAGACCGCCGCCGAGTACCGTGTCGAGACCGGGTATGCCGGTGGGAACGTTGCGGATGACCGAAGGGAGGGCGGATTTACTCATGGCGCCTGGGCTCCCTCGCCCGACCGGGACGGTGGGACATAGGCTTCAATGAGTCGCATCGCCATGTCTTCTCCGATGAGCCGTACAAGTATGTCGACGAGCGCGGCGAGAAACGCTTCCATCGCTTCGATGACCGGTGCCGCGCCCTGTGATTTGATATGCTCGACAACATCGTCCACATGAACGCCGCCGTCGTCAAGCTGGCGAATGTCCTTCAGCATTGGATGTCCAGGCTGCGAGCGCGCCAGGGCCCGGGAGAACAGCGCGTTGCTTCCGTCGTCGCCCAATCCGTCGCGGAGTGTTGCCGCCAGGCGCGAACAGGCGCGCGCCAGGCCGGCGGCAATCATCGCCGGATCGCTTCCGCCCCCCGGGGTCGAGTCGCGAGCGAGGACGCGGCGAGCGATCTGCAGCGAGCTCGAAAATCGCAGCGCGTCCCCGCCTGCGACAGATTCGGACGCCCCGCGCTGGACGGGCGGCGCCGTGACTTCCGAAGCGGCAGAAGCCGGCTTGCGCGCCCTTGCATCCGGATTGTTTTTCAGATGGCAACTCCCGAATCGTCCACTGATGCTCGTGAGCCTCGAGCGCTCCGGCTACACGTCGTCGGGACAGACTGCATCGATCCCGCGCGAAGTGCGGATCAATCGGGCGTCGAAATGAGACCAGCGTCCGGATGCCACAAGGCATCGCCACGTAAGTACAATGACGTACATACGCACCCGGCGCTAGTCCGGGAATTCCCTGTAGCGCGGCGCGGGGGCGGCTCCGTCAGTGATCGTGCCGGTTAAAATCCGCTTCTATTTAGCTGACGGCGCCGACTGTCACAGATGCGACCGCCTCACCACATCGCGGCGTGATGAGCGCGTCGTGATTGGCCCAGAGGAACCCGCGGAATTTTGTGTGAATGCGTGACCGGGCAGGGACTGCTGGTCGCGCAGCGCTTCGCGTCGTCAGGAGAAACGACGCCACCCCGCTCGCGGCTTGCACCGCGAGCGGGGCTCTGTGCGTCACTTCGCCGCGAGATTCTTCACTGAAGTCGCGAGCATCTTCACCTTGGCTGCGTCGCTGGATCCGCTAGCGTCTTTGTCCAGCTCCGACGCCAACTTGTTCAGCGCGCTCTTCCGCGCCCCACCAGAAGCGCTTTCGGCACTGCTGAGCGCCTGCCGCACCGCCGTGATCCGCGCCGCCGAGAGACCATTCGACCGCTCGAGCTGATCGACGTACGCGCGCGACAGCGAGAAGGTCGGCGGCCACACGAGCTTCGGCTGACCTTGCGTGTTGAGGTAGTCGAAGTGCACCGACTTCGCCGCGTCGATCTCATTCTGCGAGAGCAACCCGCTCGGCGTCAGCTCGAGGATATCGAGGCCGCGAGCGATCTCGGAGCTGACCATCACGCCGTTGTACCAGTAGACGGACCACGAACCGCCCATGGTGAATCTGGTCGAATCGACCGGGCCGCGATCGAAGAAGGCGATCTCCTTCGGATGCTTAGCGTCGGTCCAATCGAACACCGAAATGCCACCCTGGTACCACGCCTGCACCATCACGTCACGCCCGGGAATCGGGATGAGTGAGCCGTTGTGGGCGACGCAGTTCTCTTCCTTGGTCTGCGCGGCGGGGAGCTTGTAGTAGCCCTGGAACACCATCTTGCCGTTTTCGATGGTGAAGAGCGCATCGGCGCCCCATTCCTTCGGATCGGTTGCGCGGCACTTCGGCGCGCCGCCGCCGCCCCATTCGTCGGAGAACAGAACCTTCGTGCCGTCGTTGTTGAACGTCGCGGAATGCCAATACGAGAAGTTCGAGTCGGCCACCGCTCCAAGGCGAACCGGGTGCGCCGGATCCCTGATGTCGATGAGCAGGCCGTATCCTTCGCACGCCCCGCCGGCCATGCCGATGGCGGGATAGAGCGTGATGTCGTGGCAGCTCGTGACGCCGGGGCGCGACGGGTTCGGCGTCTGCGCCGTTCCGAAGCGCGCCGCGATCATGGCGGGGAGCGCCGCGCGAAGCGCCGCGCTGTCGGCGGCGGTCGCGGTCGTGCCGCCGTGCGACTTGACGACGCTGTCCAGCATCGGGGCGACGAAGCCATTCGGAAGGACCTGCTCCGTGCCGAAGATCTGCACAACGAACGCGCCCTTCGCCTTTGCCTCGGCGACGGCTGCGAGGTCGTCCGGCGCCGCGCCGTGGGACTTCACGGTCGCGAGATCATTGAAGATGCGCGGTGAGCTCACGATCGCGGCCTGCTCCGGATGCGCCAGCGGCACCTTGATGACCTCGATGCGGAACCGGGCGGTATTCGGGTCATCGGCGTTCGCGATGCAGCCGTGCATCTCGGTGGGCGACCGAATGCCGGCCGAGCCGGAGACGTAGACGTAGACGTTCTCCTTGTCCTTCGGATCGACGAGCACGCTGTGCGTGTGCGAGCCGCGGCAGGTCTGAACGTTGGCGACGTTCCTCGGATGCGCGATGTCCGTGATGTCGAAGATGCGGACGCCGCGGATGCGCTCCGTGCTCACGGTGTCCTTCACACCCTGGTCGCCGCAGTCGATGCGTCCAGTATTTCCCTCGGCGGATACGAAGAGGAGGTTCTTGTAGACCGAGACGTCGCTCTGCGATGCCGGGCAATAGTTCGCGACCTTGATCGTCGGCTTCGCGGGATTCGAGATGTCCCAGATCTGATAGCCGTTGTAGTTGCCCTGAATGACGTAGTTGCCGGTGAAGGCGATGTCGGAGTTGGTGCTGCCGACGAACTTCTCCGACGGACTCGTCTTCGACACGATGCGCATGTTCCAGAGCGCCTCGGCCGCGTCCATCTTACCGGCCTTGAGGCCGACCCGCGGATCTGGGCTCGGTGGAGACGTCGACATGTTTTGCGCGCTCGCCGACACCGACGTGAAGGCGACGGCCAGCGACAGCGCCGCCGCCTGTGCGACATGCCGCCGTCCGGAACGGCGAGACTGAGATACGAGACTCATTGTGGATACCTCTGTGGGGGTAATCATGGGGCAGGTGCTCCGAAGTTGACGGTCAGGAGCATTTTCTCCATTCGCGCGATCTCTGTCGTCTGATCGATGTTGACGTCGGACGCGAACTTGAACACGAGCTCATCCTGGCCGGCGCCGTAGGTATCGAAGAGCTCCTTGACCATTCTGACGGCGCCGTTGTGGTGCTGGATCATGTCGATGAGGAAGAGGCGGTCGAACTCCGTGCCTCGTGCAGCGTCGAGCTGCTTCAGCTGCTCGGCGGTCAGCATGCCGGGCATCGTCATCTCATGCTCCATTCCGTCCATCATCATCTTCATTCCTGTCGCCGTCGCCTCTGGCACCGGCTGGTTGCGATCGCGGAGCCACGTCTGCATCAAGCGAATCTCGTCCTGCTGCGCATTGATGATCCGGCTGCACAGCGTGAGCACGGCCGGACTCGCGCCATGCGTCGGCGCCCAGCGCGCCATGAGGATGGCTTGCGCGTGGTGACCGATCATGCCGGACATGAAATGAATGTCCGCCACGGTGTAGGGATAGCGGGCGCTGTCCGCCTTCGCCTTGGCGATGAACGCCGCGTCGCCCTGTTGTGCGGCGGCGCTACCAGCGATGAAAGTGAGGGCGGCCACGAGAGCCGCGGTGCGTCCGCGTATGCGCGATGTTGTCATGGAGTCGTTCTCCTGGGGTATGCGGCTGGAGCCGAGCCCAGTGCCGATTTGCTCGAATGACAAATAGTACCAGCGCCGCGGCCACCTGGTAAGCGGTGGCCAGCCGCGCGGGGCGTAGCGCTCAGGCGCGAATGTCAGCGGTTTGTGAATCCCCCGGTCTGGGCCGATCCATCAACCCGACGATTGCGCCATCCGACCAGCCGAGCCAATCGGCGGGAAAGCGCCACAGCCGATGGCACGCGCGCGGACTGTCGAAGATGAGGCACTTGCTCGCCTGCGCGCCGGGAACGTCGCGAGCGATCGCTTCTGTCACGCGCCACATGGTCCCATTGGGGTCGACGACATCGCGTTTCTTGATGGGCTCGAGATGCCCTTTCCATCTATCGTCCACATTGCTCCTGATCGCGCCCTACGATGTGCAACTGCAAGAAAGGGCGCAAACAATCGCCGCGGTCGCGGAACCGCTAGCTGTAGAGACGTGCAATCGAGGCGCGGGACGTTGCGTAGCACACGCACGCAGCCGCTTCGAGTCCGGCGCGATCGGTAACGGTGATCCGTCCACGGTGATACTTGATGAGGCCGGAGTCGGCGAGTATCCCCGCGGCGACCGTGACCGCGGGACGATGGACGCCGAGCATGTAGGAGAGAATTTCCTGGGTCAGTGGGAAGGTGTCGTCGTCGACGCGGTCGTGCGTGATGAGGAGCGAGCGCGCGCATCGCTCTTCGAGCGTGTGGAGACGATTGCAGGCGACCGACTGCGCGATCTGCTCGAAGAGCGCCTCGGCGTATCGGTAGAAGAGACGGGCGATGACGGGTCGCTCTTGGATGGCGCCCCGTAGCGCGACGGCTGTCATGCGCTTGCCTTCGCCGGGCACCTGCATGAATACGCGGTTTTCCACGTGCTCCGAGTGGAGCAGCACCGGAACTCCGACGAGTCCTTCGTTGCCGATACTGGCAACCTCGACGGTGCCGTCCCTGGTCTCGTTGATCATCGACGCGACGCCACTCGTCGGGAAGTAAACGTGCGTCAGTCGCTCGCCGGGCTCGAGGAGCACGTGTCGAAACGGAAGCGCCGCGTGCTCGAGATGGGGCAGGAGCCGATCGTACTCGTTCTTGGGCAGCGCGCGAAGGAGGCGATTGCCCTCGCTCTCGTGCGCGCTGCCGCGCAACGTAAGAAACGATCTGC
Source organism: Gemmatimonadota bacterium (assembly GCA_030948535.1). Classification (GTDB taxonomy): domain Bacteria; phylum Gemmatimonadota; class Gemmatimonadetes; order Gemmatimonadales; family Gemmatimonadaceae; genus JALZAE01. The sequence continues at coordinate 8,721 of JALZAE010000677.1, forward strand.
CGCCCGTCTGGTCGCGCGGGCTAACTGCGCCTTTCGGGGAGGATTCCACAGCACATCCGGTGAGCATGAAACACTCAGCAGACGGCCGGCGTGAGCGGCGCGTGGTGCCGCCGGACTCGATGTCGAGAGATGAATGCGCGGCAAAGAAGCCAAGGCGCGAGTGCCGTACGAAGACGGCCATGATGCATAGTACACTCGCCGGCGAAATTCACAGCATTCACCTCGAAACGAACGCCGCGACTGGCAGCGAACGGGCTTCCGGTGACGTAAGTTTGGCACGCCGTTCCCACCTTCCTCACGACGGGTTTTCCATGAAGAAGCTCGTTCTCGTCTTTTCCGCCGCGCTCGCTACGCTCGCCGCTCGAGGCACCGCCACTCCGGAAACCGATCGCTGGGAGCGGCAAGCGCGAAGTGTCACGATCGTCCGCGACGACTGGGGCATTCCGCACATTCACGGTAAGACCGATGCCGACGCGGTCTTCGGGCTGATGTATGCGCAGGCGGAAGACGACTTCAACCGCATCGAAACGAACTTCATCAACTCGCAGGGTCGGCTGGCCGAAGCGGAAGGCGAAGCCGAGGTCTATCGGGACCTCAGGATGAAGCTGTTCATCGATCCGGACTCGATGAAGGCGAAGTACGCGTCCAGTCCGGCGTGGCTGAAAACGTTGATGGTCTCCTGGGCCGACGGGTTGAACTACTACCTGTCGAAGAATCCCCAAGTGACGCCGAAAGTGATCAAGCACTTCGAGCCGTGGATGGCGCTGACGTTCAGCGAGGGGAGCATCGGCGGCGATATCGAAGGCGTGAACCTCAACCAGCTCCAGGCGTTCTACGGAAGTGAGACGCCGAGCGTGGTACCCAACGGCCCGAGCGACGAATTCGTCGAGCCGACGGGGTCCAACGG
>JALZAE010000004.1 GCA_030948535.1 Gemmatimonadota bacterium
GACATCGCCAACCCGTTGGAGTTCCGCAAACAGGTCCAGGCCGAGACGATCACCTGGGAGGAACGGAAGGACTCCGGCACGGCCGCCCCCGCAATCGCCGCCGCGGCGCCGCGCGACGAGCGCGAATGTCCATTCTGCGCCGAGCGCATTTTGGCGAAGGCGAAGGTGTGTCGGTTCTGTGGGCGAGAAATTCCGGTTGGCGCCTGAACAACGGAGATCAGACGTCAGGCGTTAAGTAGCAGATATCAGACGTCAGATGTCAGATGTCAGATCGATAGCGAAACCGCTTTGCTGACATCCGATGTCTGACATCGACATCTCTGACTTTTCGGCTCTGACATCTGCTCTATGGCCTCGTCGAAAAAAGGTGGTTGGCTCAAGCTCGCGATTCTCGCCCTCGTGATATTGGGCGCGTTCCTCTTCGCCTGGCATCACGGTTGGCTCGACGCGAAACGGCTCGCCGCACTCGCCGGCCGGCTTCGGGTGCAACAGGGCGCGCGCGGCGCCGGCGCAATCTTCGTCGCGATCTATGGCACTGCGGCCGCGGTCGGTATTCCGGGCACACCGCTCAACCTCGCCGGCGGCGCGATCTTTGGCTTCTGGGTCGGGCTCCTCTGCAACTGGCTCGGTTGCATCATCGGCGCTGCCGGCGGCTACTGGCTGGCCCGGCTGCTCGGCAAGGATGCGGTACGGCGGCTACTCCGCGGACACAGCCAGAAGCTCGAGAAGCTGCGCCACTCCGGCGGTTTTTTGATGATGCTCCGGCTGCAGCTCATTCCAGTCGTGCCGATGTCGCTGACCAATTTCGCAGCGGGGTTGGCGAAGATGGATTTCGCCAATTACATCGCCGCCGTCGCCATCGGCACTCTCCCCGGCACGGCGATTTACACGTATTTCGCCGACGCGGTGCTTTCCCGGGCCGCCGGGGCCGAGCACAACGCGATGATGAACGTCGTCATTGCGTGCGGTCTGCTGATCGCGCTCAGTTTCGCGCCCTCGATCGGCCGAATTACTAAGGGCGCTCTAACGGAATAGCGCAATTGTCCGGCGTTTCGGGTACAAATATCACTCTCTTACGAAGTCGGTCTTCCGATTAGATCACTCGTCCTGCATATTGCACCTCCGTCCGCGAGCCCCGTGCCCGAAACTTGCGGAGTATTTGGGTGGCAAGTCGCACAGCATCATACCATTGCGGAACGAATCATCGCGCCGAGGTGTTGATGCTACAGCGTTGCCGGCCTCGGGCGGGACAACCATCGAACGGCCGCTCGGCAGAGTGCACTTACGCGCTGACGTTGTGTCGCGGATGCACTGTAACCGGTTGACAGATATCAGGATACGATAATGGCAAATCAGACCCCCCGGCGTGGTCGACGCGCGCGGAACGCGCCGGTCGGCGACGCGCCTCAGCAGGATCTGCTGGATCAGTACATCGCGGAGCTCAGCCGGTCCCCCGTCCTGTCGGCGGGCGACCAGAAGGCACTGGCGCGTCGCCTGCGCGACACTGCACTGACCAACGCTCAACGCGACCGGGCTCGCGATGATTTGATCCGCGCAAACCTTCGCTTCGCCTTCTCGATCGCCAAGCAGTTCCAGCATCGCGGTCTTCCACTCGCCGACCTAGTCAGCGAAGCGAATGCCGGACTCTGCCACGCGGCCGACAAGTACGATCCGGACGTAGGCGTGAACTTCATCAGCTACGCCGTATGGTGGGTTCGCCAGGCGATCTTCTCCGCTATCGCGAAGACGAGCCGCTCGGTGCGCGTGCCGCTCAATCGTGCCGCTGACCTGACGCGCGTCGCGCGGGCCCAGGCCGTGCTGCGCGAGAAGCTGCATCGCGAGCCCACGCGCGATGAGGTGGCAAAGGTCGCCGACCTCAGCGCCGAGATCGTCGACACCATGCTTGGACTGATGGCGGCGGAGCGCTCGCTCGACGAGCCGATCGGCGACGGAAGCGAGACGTTCGGCAATCTGATCATGGCCGACATGTCCGAGAGCGAGGATACGGTCACCTCCGCGCTCGAGGAGGAGTCGCGCCGCGAATCGCTGCTCCGTGCCATGGAGCCGCTGCCGGCCCGCGATCGCCGCGTGCTCATGTTGTACTACGGTCTCGAGACCGGTGAATCGATGACGCTCGAGCAGATCGCGCAGCGCTTCGGCGTCACGCGCGAGCGAATCCGCCAGATCCGCGATCGCGCGGTGAAGGCCCTTCGCAATTCGGGCGCGGTCGATCATCTGAAGAGCGAGCGCGCGGCGTAGCAGCCCAGCGCATCACGTATCATTGCGGCGGGCACCGGACTC
>JALZAE010000009.1 GCA_030948535.1 Gemmatimonadota bacterium
GCGATGGACGGTGGCGGTGAATGGAATGGTCGCCACCGCGCCGGTCCCGATTGTGACGCGCCGGATTTTTCCACCCTGCGTGATGACGATGGACGCGCCGTCGTGCGCCCAGGCATAGCCGGGCAGCACGCGCGACACCTTGCTCCCTTCGGCCATGTCGACTTCGATCGGATCCATCAGCACGCGCTCGGCGCCGCTCTCGAGAGCGCGCAGCCAGAGCGCGGTGCGCGGGCCGAACTCGTGTCCCTTGAATTCGATCGTGCCGTCGGGGATGCGGCGCGCGAAGGCGAGCCATCTCCCGTCGGGCGAGATCTGCGGGGCGACCGCGCCGCCGCTCGATCCCTGATACTGCTGCACCGAGAGACCGTTGGTGATCTCGAGAATATGACCCGAGCTCATCTCGAGCCGGCGCAGCTGACGTGAGCCCTGCGTCACATCGTTGCGCCCGGAGGCGATGCCGTTCTGGTCGGCGATCTGATAGTAGAGATACTTGCCATCGACTGAGAGCGACGGTGATTCGGGACGCTGCTCGTTGCCGATGAGCTGGACGCCGGAGCCACCGTCCTTGTGATACATCCACAGTCCGCCGCCGCCGGTGCCCCCCTCGCCGCCGCCGGTACCCGATCGCTGCACGACGATGAACTCGCCGTCGGCTGTCCACGCCGGCGTCGAGACGCGCACGGTGAGATCGGTGAACACCGAATGCGGATTCGATCCGTCGATGTTCATGACCCAGAGATTGTTCTGTCCCGCGCGATCAGAGACGAAGGCGATCAGCTTGCCGTCGGGCGAAATGCGCGGGTGATAGTTCAGCGCGACGCCGCTGCTCTGCGTGAGACTCTCGGCGGCGCCGCCGGCGGCGGGCACGCGATAGATGTGGCCGAGGAGATCGAACACGACCCACTTGTTGTCGGGGGAGATGTCGACCGACATCCAGGTGCCGGCGTCAGTTGTGAAGTCGATCTCTCGCGTCTTTCCTCGCGCCTGAGTGACATCCCAGCGAGTGGAAGCTTGGGTCGAGTCGCGCTGAGCGTGCGCGACATCGATCAGACCGACGATCATCGCGGCGCTGACCACCGCCGACCGACGAAGGCTAAGCGCGATGCCGAGCATAGGAGCCTTGAGTGAAAGATTCAGACGTCGAATGTCAGAAGTCAGATGTCAGTGACAGCGCTACGATACGCAATTCCGCGTCGCTACGCCTCCACTGATCATCTGACATCTGACATCCGACGTCTGCTCCTGTCAGTCCCGATATGGATCCAGTTCATCGGCTCCCGCCATGACCACAATCAGTGGCCGCAGCGTATGCAACACTTCCACGGTTCCGCCCTGCGCAGCGAGCACATCCGGCAACCTGCGATAGACGTGCGGACTTTCGTCCAGTCCTCCGCCGCGGAGGATGACGCCCTTTTCCTTGATCCAGCTGGCCATCATCTCCGGCGTCACGCGGCCGGGGCTGAGCTGCTTGCCGGTGCGGCGGTTGCGCTTTCCCGCCGCCTGTGTGCGCGACATCAGTGGCGGTACGCGGCGACGCCGCCGATCGGCATCACGTAGCCTACGTGACCGTCGGACATGAGTGCACAGTACACTGCGTTTTCAGCCACGGTGCGGAGCTGATTCACCGTGTTGGGCTCGTGAACTCCGAAGATCTTCATGGGGCGACGTTCCTGAACTGTTGTAGACGTCAGACGTCAGATGTCGGTGACTGCCAGCAAACTTCTCACTAAAAACCAACTGCTCAACAAACTTGCAAACCCAGGCCCGCAGCCCGGCGCGCGCGTAGGGCTGCGCGCTCCGGACGCGGGAGGTACGTCGTTCGAGCCAACGCTGGCACGCGCGCCTTCGCGATGAAGAGGCCGCGGCCGGTGAGGCCCGTCGCATCGAACTCGACATCGAGACCGCAATCGATCAACGCGGACTCGTACTCCTCACGGATGAACAGTCCGAGCTCGTGCCGCTCCTCGAACTGCTCGACGCGCTCGCCTCGTGTCGCCACGAGATAGTGCATCGCGAGCACGGACACGCCTCCCTCGATTCCCGCCACGCAGGCGCGCGCGACGGCAACCTCATCTCGCTGGGCCATCAACACCGATGGCCGCCCGGGACGATACGTCTTAGGGAAGAACCAGGGCTCCACGATCAGGATGCCGCCTGGCGCCAAGTGCGCGGCCATGTTCCACACGGCCTGCCGCAACCTCGGCACCGACCGCACGTATCCGATCGAGCTGAACAGACAGGTCACGACGTCGAAGCGACGTGCGAGATGGAAGTCCAGCATGTCTCCCTGATGCAATCGCACACCCGAGAGCCGGCGGCGCGCCACGGCGAGCATACCCTCGTCGAGCTCGATGCCCTCGACCGAATACGACGTGCGCAACTGCTCGAGGTGCGCGCCCGTACCGCAGGCGACATCGAGCAAGCGCACGTTCGCCGTCCGCACCCGCGCGCCGACGAGCGCGCGCAGGCGCTCGGCCTCGCGTGCGTAGTCCTTGAAGCTGTAGAGCATGTCGTACAGCTCGGCGGTGTGGCGGAACATGGCTACTCTCCTTTCGTGTAGGTACAAAAAACAAATCGCCCCGCCTGCGATGCTTTGCAGGCGGGGCGGTCGATTCACCGCGATCGGAGCGGAGCGGGCCTAACTGGCTCGTGATCCCCGCGCGATCCCTGCTGATGGAGTGATGGCGTCTGCCATCGCTACGACCGTCTCCGACGGGTAGCGCACGACCTCGCCGCCGAACCAGCAAATGCTGGTCAGCCGCGTGCTGTCGAGTTGCTTCGTCAGATTCGCCATCGAGGCTCCATCGGTGAATGCAGGCCTGGAAAAACAAGATCGCGTTCGCGATTCCAGGGTCGGGCAAGTTAGGAGTGTGGAACCAATTCGTCAAGCGGAGATTTTCAGTACGCATGGCGAATGCGACGCAGGCGCGTCTACTTGAGGTAGATGTCGGCAAACGCGCAGTTGGAGAGGTCAGATGTCAGACAAAGCACCGCTGGCGCGGGGATCCGGAACGAACAGCTTCACTGACATCTGACTTCTGACATCTGACGCCTTCGCACATTTTCAGTGACAACTGTTCTCAGAGGTTCTAAGTGCCTCAAGTGATCGGTGCCGAAGCCCAGCGGTTGGACGAAGACAGTGCCCGCACGAAAAACTGGAAACGCTGGGGGCCGTACCTCTCCGAGCGCCAGTGGGGCACGGTGCGCGAGGACTACTCCGAGTACGGCACCTGCTGGGACTACTTCCCGCATGACCACGCGCGGAGCCGCGCATACCGCTGGGGCGAGGATGGGCTGCTCGGCATCTGCGATCGCGAGTGCAGGCTCGCGTTCGCGCTCGCGATGTGGAACGGTCGCGATCCGATTCTCAAGGAGCGCCTCTTCGGGCTCACCGGCCCTGAGGGCAATCACGGCGAAGACGTCAAAGAGTGCTACTACTATCTCGATGCCACGCCGTCGGGATCGTATCTGCGGGCGCTCTACAAATATCCGCAGCACGAATTCCCGTACAACGCGCTCGTCGAAGGCAATCACGCCCGCACGCGTGGCGATCCCGAGCTCGAGATCACCGATACCGGCGTCTTCGATGACGATCGCTACTTCGACGTTTTCGCCGAGTACGCGAAGGAATCGCCGGACGACATTTTGATCCGCATCACCGTCGCCAACCGCGGGCCCGATCGCGCGACACTGCATCTCATCCCGACGCTCTGGTTTCGCAACACGTGGTCGCCGGGCCGAACCGGTGATGGCTATTGGCCGAAGCCGAGCATTCGCATCACCGCGGGCGGCTCGCTCGAGACCACGCACGCCACGCTCGAGCCGTTTCGTCTCGATGCCGCGCAGGTGGGCGGCCGTGCGCCGACGCCCATCATCACGGAGAACGAGACGAACTTCGCGCGTGTCTTCGGCACATCGAACGCGACGCCCTACGTCAAAGACTCGTTCCACGACTACGTCATCCACGGCCGCACGGATGCCGTGAATCCCGATGGCGTCGGCACGAAGGGTGGCCTGCTCTACGTGCTCGATGTCGATGCGAAGTCGGAGGTCGTCGTGCGACTGCGGCTGCGACACGAGACCGAGGCACCGCAAACCATCGCCGAGTCGTTCAGCGCCGAGTTCGACGCGATCTTCGGGCGCCGCATCGCCGAGTGCGACGCGTTCTATGCGGCGCGCACGCCGAAGATGGCGAACGACGAAGAGGCGCGAGTCATTCGGCAGGGGTACGCCGGTCTGCTCTGGTCGAAGCAGTTCTACTTCTACGTCGTGAAGGATTGGCTCGAGGGCGATCCGGCGTATCCGCCGCCACCGGCACCTCGCCGAACCGGACGAAACGCCGAGTGGCAGCACCTGTACAATCGCGACATCATCTCGATGCCGGACGCGTGGGAATATCCGTGGTACGCGGCGTGGGATCTCGCCTTCCACATGATCCCGATGGCGAAGATCGATCCGGCGTTCGCGAAGGAGCAGCTGGTGCTGATGCTCCGCGAGTGGTACACGCATCCAAATGGCCAGATGCCGGCGTACGAGTTTGCCTTCAACGACGTGAATCCGCCGGTGCACGCATGGGCGTGCTGGCGGGTGTACAAGCTCACCGGCCCGCGCGGCGGGCGCGACCGGCTCTTTCTCCAACGCGTCTTCCACAAGCTGCTGATCAACTTCACGTGGTGGGTGAATCGCAAGGACATCGAGGGGAACAACCTCTTCGCGGGGGGCTTCCTCGGGCTCGACAACATTGGCGTCTTCGATCGCTCGCAGCCCCTCCCCCTCGGCGGCCATCTCGAGCAGGCGGACGGCACGGCGTGGATGGGCTTCTACTGCACGACCATGCTGGCGATGGCGATGGAGCTGGCGATGGAGGATCCGGCGTACGAGGACGTAGCGTCGAAATTCTTCGAGCACTTCATCGCCATCTCGGACGCCATGAACTCGCTCGGCGGCACGGGGCTATGGAACGAGGCCGACGGCTTTTACTACGACCAGATGCACGTCGGCGATGTGCAGATGCCGCTGCAGGTGCGGTCGATGGTCGGACTCATTCCGCTCTTTACGGTCGAGATTCTCAACGACGCGTACGCATCGAAGATTCCCGGATTCGCCAAGCGGGCGCGCTGGTTCCTCGAGAACCGGCAGGATCTCGCGCAGCACATCAGCTACATGGATGTCGGCGCGCCGATCGACGGAAAGCCCGGCGCGGTGAAACGCCTGCTGGCGATTCCATCGCGCGAGCGGTTGGAGCGCATGCTGCGCTACATGCTCGACGAATCGGAGTTTCTCTCGCCGTATGGCGTGCGCTCGCTGTCGCGCGTGCATCGCGAGCATCCCTTCGTGTTGTCGATCGACGGCCGGGATTATCGTGTCGACTACGATCCGGGCGAGTCGACGACCGGATTGTTCGGCGGAAACTCGAACTGGCGCGGACCGGTGTGGTTCCCGCTCAACTTTCTGCTCATCGAAGCGCTCGAGCGCTATCATCACTTCTACGGCAACACGATGCAGGTAGAGTGTCCCTGCAACTCGGGCGTGCTGATGAATCTGAAGCAGGTCGCGCAGGAGCTGACGCGCCGGCTCGCGTCGCTCTTCCTCCCCGACGCCACCGGCCAGCGTCCGTCGCACGGCACGGAGCGGCGCTACGCCGACGATCCGCACTGGAAGAACCTCGTCCTCTTTCACGAGTACTTCCACGGCGACAACGGCCGCGGCGCGGGCGCGGGTCATCAGACCGGGTGGACCGCGCTCGCCGTGTGGTGCGTGGAGGAAACGGCGAGATTGCGAACGAGGCACATGACGAAAGCCAATGCCTGACACTCGCGCGGAATGGCTTGAGGCCGATGGCCTCGGCGGCTTCGCGTCCGGCACGGTCGGCGGGGTACGGACGCGGCGCTATCACGCGCTGCTGCTGAGCGCGGCGGAAGGAACGCGCTCCCTCGCCCGTTTCGCGCTCGTCAATGGCGTCGAGGCGTGGGTAGAGATGAATGGCAAGCACATCCCGATTTCGTCGCAGCGCTATCTCACCGACATTACGCATCCCGACGGCATCGATCGCATCGAGCAGTTCACGCGCGAGCCGTGGCCGAAGTGGACGTATCGCATCGACGATGGCGTGCACATCGAGCAGGAGATCATCGGCGTGCGCGGGGCGCCGGTGGTCGCGTTGGCCTGGCGGCTCGTCGGCGCGCGATCGCCGGCGAGGCTGGTGGTGCGGCCGCTCCTCTCCGGGCGCGATCTACACTCGACGCATCGCGCGAATTTCGTCTTTCGCTTCGACGCCGACGGCGGCGGCGGGCGCTGGTCGTGGCATCCCTACGACGGCGTGCCGCGCATCGTCTCGCTCACCAACGGCGAGTACCGCCACGATCCCGTGTGGTATCGTGGATTCCAGTACGACGATGAGCGTGCGCGCGGACTCGACTTCACCGAGGACCTCGCCTCGCCCGGCGACCTGACCTGGGAGATGGCGGACGGTGGAGAAGCGATCCTGCTCTTCGCCGCCGCGGGCGCGCAGTCCGATGCAATCATTGGTGAAGGGACGCCGGAGTCGGCGATGCGAAAAGTTCGCGGCCGCGAGCGTCTGCGCCGGTCGCGATTCACGTCGACGCTGCATCGAAGCGCCGAAGATTATTTGATCACGCGCAACGGATCGCGCACGATCATCGCCGGCTATCCGTGGTTCACCGATTGGGGGCGCGACACTTTCATCGCGATGCGCGGACTGTGCATCGAGACCGGCCGGCTCACGGACGCGCGGCAGATTCTCCTCGACTGGAGCGCCTACGTCTCGCAGGGGATGCTCCCCAATCTCTTCCCCGAGCACGGGCACGCGCCGGAATACAACTCGGTGGACGCTTCGCTCTGGTACGTCATCGCCGCCGGCGATTTTCTGCGTGCCGCCGAGTCGCGCGCGCGGGCCGTCACCAAAAAAGATCGCGCCGCCATTGGCGACGCCGTGCGCGCGATCGTCGAGGGGTACGCCCGCGGCACGCGCTTCGGCATTCGCGCCGATGACGATGGTTTGCTCGCCGCCGGAGAGACCGGTGCGGTGCCGACGCAGCTGACATGGATGGATGCAAAAGTTGGCGATCGCGTCTTCACGCCGCGCGTCGGCAAGCCGGTCGAGGTGCAGGCGCTGTGGATCAACGCGCTGTTCGTTCTCGACGAGCTCTCGTTAGGCACGCCCGAGCTGTTGCGCACGCTCGATCGCGCTCGCGCGAGCTTCACCGAGCGATTCTGGAACGCCGCCGGCGGCTACCTCTACGACGTGATCGATGTGGAGCACGTGCGCGGCGCCACCGACACGCGCTTCCGTCCAAACCAGATCTTCGCCGCCGGCGGCCTTCCACACGCGCTGCTCGATGCGGACCGTGCCCGCGAGGTGGTCGACGCCGTCGAGGCGCGCCTGCTCACGCCCATCGGCCTGCGCTCGCTCGCGCCGGGCGAGCCCGGCTATGTGCCGCACTACGAGGGCGGCCCCGCTGAGCGCGATGCGGCGTACCACCAAGGAACCGTGTGGCCGTGGCTGATCGGCCCATTCGTCGAAGCATGGCTGCACGTCCGCGGAAACACGCCCGCAGCCCGCGCCGAAGCACGCGCCCGATTTCTCCCCCCGCTACTCGCGCATCTCGACACGGCCGGACTCGGGCACGTCTCCGAGATCGCGGATGCGGACGCGCCGTTTACGCCGCGCGGATGTCCGTTCCAGGCGTGGAGTTTGGGGGCACTGTTAACCAAGGGGCTAGGTGTGAGGGGTTAGGTGCTAGGGCACTATCAACGTCTGAGTTGATATTAGTAGCATCTTGCAACTTAATCCGGGCAACCAGTTGGTGGTCAGGGCGATCAAACTGGCCAAGCCCTAACACCTCACACCTCACACCTAACCCCTAGCCCCTCGCCCGTCGCCGCGCCCAACTTCCCCTCCATGGACCCCTTCCGCGACGAGCTCGAGCGAGCACTGGCTCCCTTGTACGTCATCGAGCGCGAGCTCGGCGGCGGCGGGATGTCGCGGGTGTTCTTGGCGACGGAGCTCTCGCTCGCCCGTAAGGTCGTGATCAAGGTGTTGCCGCCGGAGCTGGCGGCGGGGGTGAATAGCGATCGATTCCGGCGCGAGATCCAGCTCGCGGCGCAGCTCCATCATCCGCACATCGTGCCGCTCCTCTCGGCCGGGGAAGCGGTCCAAGCGTTGTACTACACGATGCCGTACATCGAGGGCGAGTCGCTGCGCGCGCGACTCCGGCGCCAGGGCAAGCTTCCCGTGCGAGATGTCGTGCGCATTCTGCACGATGTCATCGACGCGCTGGCGTACGCGCACGAGCGCGGGATCATTCATCGCGACATCAAGCCCGACAACATCCTCACCATGGGCGCGCACGGGCTGGTGACCGACTTCGGCGTGGCGAAGGCACTCACCGCCGCGCTGCCCATCACCGGCGCGACGACAGCCGGCATCGCCATCGGAACCCCGGCGTACATGGCGCCCGAGCAGCTCGCGGCGGACCCGTCAGCCGACCATCGCATCGACATCTATGCCGTCGGTCTTCTCGCGTATGAGTTGCTCACCGGCGAGTCACCGTTCAGCGGACCATCGCCCGCGGCGACGATGGCGGCACAGCTCACGCGAACGCCGGAGCCGCTGCATCTCGTCGTGTCCGATGTACCGCCCGGGCTCTCGTCCGTCATCATGCGATGCCTCGAGAAATCGCCCGAGAACCGGCCCGAGACAGCCGCCGCATTGCTCGATGATCTCGACGCCGTTACGACGCCGCAGGGCGCCGTGCTCGCCTTCGGTACGAGCGGCGCGATGGGCCCTGGAAGCGGCGCGGCGAGTCTCGCCGCCATTGCCGAAGCGCCGACCGTGCCGATCGCTCCACCAGGAACTCGCGCGCCGCCGGCGACTCGCTGGTGGACCGGCCGTCCCCTGGCGATCATCGCCGCGATGTTCATCGCCGCGCTCGCGTTCGTGGCGTGGATCACCTCGCGGCCGCTGCGAGAGCGAGCGGTCGTGATGGCGCCGCCGTCGGCAACGAGCAACGCGTTCCCCCTCGACACCTTTCGCGGCAAGCGCACCGATCTCGCCGACGTCACGCTGCGCACGGGAAAAAAGGGCGCCACCTCGCCGCGAGGTTCGATCGTCCTCTCGCACGCGGAGTCGGTCGCCATCGCCAACGCCATCCGTAAGCAGATGGAGCCGGCCGCTCCCCCGGCGGCATCGGCCTCGGGCGCTGGCCCCGCCCCCACCGCGCTCACCGCGCCGATGGTCACTGTGGTGCAAGCGGTGAAGGCTGAGTCGCTCGCCGCCGTCTTTCAGCGCACGATCACCGACTCGTTGCGCCTCGCCATGGCGCAGCTCGAGCGCGCGCGACTCGGCATGCGCAACTTCGACCCGAGACTCGATCCGCGCGTCATGATTCGTGAATCGATGAAGGGGATGCCGGGCGCGGCCCCGACGATCGCCACCGAGGTCGCGCCCATCCTGGCACCGCCGACATCGGGCAAGCAGCGAATCGTCGTCCTGCCGTTCCGGAATGGAACGTCGAATCGCGCGCTGGCCGATCTGTCGGCGCCGATGGCGGACGCGCTCCGCACCGAGCTGGTGCTGCGGAAGATGTTCGATGTCGTCGACGCCAAGACGACGAGCGACGCCGCCGCCACGTCGCGCGACGCGGTCGCCCTCGGCTGGACGCTGCGCGCGGACCTGGTGCTCACCGGTCTCTATCGGATGCGCAACGACAGCCTCGTGCTGCAGCTGCTCATCACCGACGTGCGCCGCGGCCGGGTGGTGACGGGCGTGATGAGTCCCGCGACCACCCTCGAGGAGCCCATGCGCCCGATCGGCTCGCTCGCCGACCACGCCGTTGGCGCGATCGTGCGCGAAGGGCGGATGGAGAAGTTGATCGTGCCGCCCGCGCCGCCTATGCCACCGGTCGTTCGGCCCTGACGGACGGCGGCGTGCTCGTGTACTTGCGGCACCCCGCGATGAACTCGGGGCCGTGGACCCCCTTGTCATCGACCGACCGATAGAACTGGTCGATGTAGTCGCGCAGCTCATCCGCGCGATCCTTCTTGAGCGCGGGGATCGCCCCGGCGATCGAGTCGATCGCGTGCCGCTCGGCGTCGAAGCGCGCGACGACCGGCACCCATCCTTCCTTGGTCAAGCACGGGCCACGATACGCCCGGTCGCGGACCGTCTTGATGCCGACGCGCGGATCCGCCGTGGCATAGTGCGCGTTGACCGCGCCTGAGAAATCAAAGTCGTAGGCGATCGGAGTGCTCGCGCCGGTCGAGTCGCGCACCAACTTGACGTTGTGCAGTCCGTATGCCGACCAGTCGGTGTTCCCGATCATGTACTCGAATGTCGCCATGACGGCCGATCCCGTCGGCTCGAGGTCATCCCACCGGGCGCCGTGGAGGGTCACCGGCTGCACGTTGTTGCGCTTCATCATCGCATCCTCACCCTCGATGAGGATGCCGTAGCGCACGGCGACGGGACGCGCGTTGGCCGGCGCGCCCTGCTGCACGTACGTCACGCGCGCGAGGCGAGCACGAAAGCTGAGCGGCGTGAGCCGATTGTACATCTTGTAGAGCGCGTACTCGTTGAGCACGTACTGCTCGTACGTGTCGTCGTCGCGGCAATACGTGGTCAGCTTGATGCGCGTCTGCTTGGCGAACATGGTGTGCTTGATCGCCGGACCTTTGAAGTCGAGCCAGAGCGGCGGCGCGTCGCAGTTCCGCGCATTCCGCCGCCAGATGCCGCGCGTCTTGAGTCGCACCTCGACCTTCACCGCCATCCCGCTCGAGTCGACATACGACAACGATCCGGGATGATACGCGGCCTTGAGGGTATCGCGATCGTTGTACAGCGTCTTGAGGTCCGCCGTGAGCGTGAACTCGACGGGCTTCCCTTCATCGAAAAGATTAGGCGCCGCCATCGGCCGGCTCACACCGAGAGCAGCCGCGGCGGCAAAGAAGAGAACGAAGCGCATGTGTGGCTCCAGTGCGGTTCAGTGAATCTCGATTCCAAGGATGCGCTCGTTCCGCATCGCATCGCGCAGCGTGGCCGGGCTGGCCGTCTTGTTCAACACGCACTCGTACTCGAGCACGTGCGTGTCCGCATCCTCGTGCACCACGCCGCCGAGCCGCCAGCTCTTGGCCTGGACGCCGAGCACGCGCTCAGCGACTTCCCGCGCACCGGGGACATCGTGGACGCGCACACGGACCAATGTGTCGAACGAAGGACGCGCGACTGCTTCGTCCTCCAGCTCGGGCGCGTTGCGCTTCTTACGGCGCCAGGCGCGATCGGCGAGCGCGTCGAGCTGCTCGGGGGACATCGACTTGAGCACCTCGTCATCCATCTTCGCCACGAACATTCCGGTGCGGTTGACGATCTGCATCGCCCGCTCGAGCTGCCGCTCGGCACGATTTCCCTCGAGCGCCGCAGGCGAGCGGCCAAAGTCGCTCGACCAGAGCGCGACGGCGATGAGATTGAAGGTGATCGAGAAGACGATGGCGACCATCGGCTGTACGCCGGCAGCAAGCCCGACCGCGGTCACCAGGAAGATGTAGACCGCGTCCTTGCTGTCCTCGAGCGTGTTGCGGAAGCGCACCGCGGCGACGATACCGGCGAGACTGAAGGCGAGCGCGACGGAGTTTTTGACGAGCACCACGACACCGGCGACGACGACGGGCAGCAGCACGAGCGTCTGCACCACCGACTGGCGATATCCTTTTTTCTGCCGGGTGAGGATGTAGAGCCATGCGACCGGCAACGAGAGGAGCGCCGCCACCACCATCGACACGGCCGTGGACATCGCGGTGTCGGATGCTCCGATGGCCGTCACCCCTTGGTCGCTCAATATCGACGCCGCACCGCGACGTCCGCCGGCGAGACTTGCCACCGGCGCGAACACCAACAACTGGTCGCCGAACCGCGATGTCAGCCCTACAAACACTGCCAACAACACCGCGTAGTAGAGCCCGACGCGAAGCAGCAGGTTGGCGCGCATGGGCGATCTTAGGATCGCTGGGGGTTGGGGGCTAGGGGTCAGGGTGGGGGCCGAGTCAGCGATTGCGCCCCAACCCCCAACCCCTCAAGCCCCAGCCCCTTCTTCTCACTCCCTCAAGGCTACCACGGGATCCACTCGCGCCGCGCGACGCGCCGGGATCGCGCTCGCGAGCATCGAGATGGCGAGCAGGATCACGCCGACGCCGGCGAAGGTGAGTGGGTCGGTCGCACTGACGCCAAAGAGGAGGCTGGACATTACCCGCGTGACGATCGTCGCGAGGATGATGCCGAGTCCCACGCCGACCACAGCGAGACCGAGTCCCTGCCCCACGATCATGCGCAGCACGGCGTCGCGCGAAGCGCCGAGCGCGATGCGGATGCCGATCTCGTGTGTGCGCTGCGAGACCGCGTACGCGATCACGCCGTACAGCCCAATGCCGGCCAGCACGAGCGCGACGGCGGCGAAGATGCCGAGCAGCAGGGTGTAGAAGCGCGGCCTTGCCACGGAGCTGGAGACCGAAGCCTCCATCGTCGTCGCATCGGAGAGCGGCATGTCGGGATCGATCTGGTGGAGCTCCGCGCGAGCGGCGTTGAAGATCGACGACGCGTTGCCCGTCGTACGCAGCACGACCGAAAGCCCATTCATCGGAGCCTGATCGAGCGGGAAGTACGTCGCCGGCTCGACGTTCGCATCGAGCCCCGTGTCCTTCACGTCGCCGGCGATCGCCACGATCTCGCCTCCGAAATCTCCCTCTTCATTCGAGAAGCCGGTCGTAATGGACTTTCCGATCGGATCTTCCCCGGGGAAATAGCGGCGCGCGTTTTCCTGCGAGATGATGGCGACGTGATGGCTGCCGGCGCGATCGGCGTCCGTGAACGACCGGCCGCGCACGATTGGGATGCCCATCGTCTTGAAATAGTCCGCCGTCGCTGCGCGCAGGTGGGTGATCGGCCTTTGGCCAGGCGGCAGAGGCGGCCGGCCGGTCACCAGGAGATTCGTCGACGCATCCCAGTTGCCGAATGGTCGCCCGGCGATGATCGCCGCCGAATTCACGCCGGCGAGATGACGCATGCGCTCCTCGAGCTGCGACGCGAAGGCGCGCTGGGTTTTCTCGTCGGGATATTTCTTGTCCGGCAGCTCGATCGAGAACGTCGCCACATTCTCCGGACGGAAACCGGGATCGACCGCCTGGAGATGCACGAAGCTCTGGATCAACAGGCCGGCGCCGGCGAGGAGCATCACCGCCAGCGCGACTTCGGTCACCACGATCGCGCTGCGGACGCGGCGGCTCCCATGATGCGTGCGCGTGCCGCGCGAGCCCGCGCGCAACGCGCCGGCAAGATCGGGTGTCGACGACTGAAGCGCCGGCAGCAGCCCGAATACAAAACCGGTGGCGAGCGTGATCAACGCCGTGAAGGCGAGCACGGTGCCGTCGATGCGCACTTCGCTCAATCGTGGAATGCTGGGCCCGAGACGCACCAGCGCCGCGGTTCCCCACCAGGCCAGTCCGACGCCTGCCGCGCCGCCGAAGAGCGAGAGGAGCATGCTCTCCGTCACCAACTGCCTCACGAGCCGCGTGCGACCCGCGCCGAGTGCCGTGCGGATGGCGATCTCGCTCCCGCGCGAGGCGGCGCGGACGAGAAAGAGATTGGCGACGTTCGCGCAGGCGATGAGCAGCACGAAGCCGACTGCGCCCAGCAACACGTAGAGCGGCTTGCGCGTCGAGCCGACGATCTGATCGCTCAGCAGCCGGAATCGCATGCCCCGTCCGGCATTGGATTCCGGGTACTGCTGCTCGAGACGCTTCGCGATCGCGACCAATTCGCCCTCGGCGGCGGCGTACGATGAGCTTGGCTTGAGCCGACCGATCGTCTCGAGGTAGTGCGCGCCGCGATGGTCGGGTGTGTCCATCCCTTCGGGCGTCAGCGGCCGCCAGAGTTGGATGTCGTCCGGATATTCGATTCCCCTCGGCATCACTCCCACGACGGTGTATTCGTTGCCGTCGAGCGTGATCGATCGGCTGATGATCGCGCGATCGGCGTTGAAGCGGCTACGCCAGATGGCGTCACCGAGCACCACGACCTTGCGCGCCGTCGGAAGATCTTCATCCGGCGCGAAGGAGCGGCCGAGCTGGGCGTGGACGCCCATGACCGAAAAGATGTTCGCCGACACTCGCGCGGCGGTGACGCGCATGGGGTCGGCACCGACGGCCGTCAGATGCATTGGCTCGTCGGCCAACGCCGCGATGCCAGCGAGCGACCGATTCTGCGCGCGAAAATCGATGAAGTCCGAATAGGACGCGGCACTGTTCTTTCCGCGCCGCGTCGAGATCACCCGAACGAGGCGGTCCGGATCTTCATAGGGAAGCGAGCGCAGCAGCACCGCGTTCACCACCGAGAAGATCGCCGTGTTCGCGCCGATACCCAGCGCGAGTGTCAGCGCCACGATGAGGGTGAAGCCCGGGCTTTTGCGCAGCTTGCGCCACGCGTAGGTCGCATCCTGCCGAAAGTCGTGCATCAGCTCGATCCTCCTGGACCGTCGTTCGGCGCCGCGATCGACCGTGGCGCAATAGCGTTTGGTGTACTCGAGATCGCCGAAGTCGCGCAGCGTCTGCTCGCGGGCCATCGCTGGTGAGAGGCCGCTGTTCACCAGCTCTTCAGTTCTCATGTCGAGGTGGAACTGGAGCTCATCACTGATGTCTTGAGTGACGTCGTTGTCGGTGCGCCATGGGAAGCGGAAGACGCGTTTGTGGCCGAAAGGCATAGAGGATCAGATGTCAGATGTCAGATGTCAGACGTAACGGCGCGATGCCGTGGGGTCGCGCGAAGGAAGTGGGTGCTTGATGTCTGACATCTTCTCATTTCCCCCGGTGGCCGTCAGCGGGTCCACGCGACGCACGCCGCGCCCCAGCGAGACGGTGTACGACACACTCCGTAGACGCGGACCGACGCTAGCACGCCGTTACCCCACCGGCTCAAGCACTTTGAACACGGCGGCCGCGTACTGGCGCCATGTCGCGGTCTCGGTGCGGAGCTGTTTGCGCCCTTCGGTCGTGAGCTGATAGAACTTCGCGCGGCGGTTGTTCTCCGAGAGTCCCCACTCGCTCTCGATCCAGCCTCGCCGCTCGAGCCGGTGCAGCGCCTGGTAGAGCGCCGCATCCTCGATGCCGAGCACGCCATCGGTGCGCTGGCGAATCCAGCGCGAGATCCCATAACCGTGGGTCGGCGTCCAGGACAGCGTTTTCAAAATGAGGACGTCGAGCGTCCCCTGGAGTAAATCGAGCGGTGTGCGCGCCATGGTTCTTGTTCCCCTCACATGATGTGGGGGAACGATGGGTCAACGCGCGCGCAGTGTCAACCCCCCACACATGGTGAGGGGGCGAGAGAACTGGGGGCTGGGGCGCGTAGCGAGATTGATTCGGCGCCCCAACCCCCCTTAACCCCCAGCCCCCAACCCGCGCTCACCAAGCAAGGCAATCGTCGACTTCGCCTCCTGCTTCACCTGCGCGATGCTGCACGCCTTCGGCTCCTTATCCGGGCGCCATCGGAGGAACTTGGTGCCGTGACGAAAGCGGCTGCCGCTGAAGTGATCGTACTGAACCTCGGCCACGAGCTTCGGCGCCAGCGGTTTCCATTCGGCGCTGCGCTCCGTGCTCCAGCGGCTCGGACCGCCGGGCGCTTGGCCCGTGAAGCCGGGCTCCTTGATCAACGACTCGAGCTTCTTGGTCAGCGCTTCTTTCGCGTCGGCCTTGATGCTCGACGTGAAGCCGACGTGATGCAGCAAGCCAGCGTCGTCGTAGAGGCCGAGCAGGAGCGAGCCGACCACATTGCCCTTCGACGCGTAGCGGAATCCCCCGACGACGCAGTCGGCGGTGCGCATGCGCTTGAACTTCTGCATCCCGGTCCGCTCGCCCGTCTGGTACGGAAGATCGACGCGCTTCGCGATCGCGCCGTCGAGGCCGGCGCCTAGGGATTGGAACCACTTGTCCACCTTGCTCCGCTGCGTGACGACGGGCGAGATCCGCAGCGGCGACTTCGCCGGGAGCTGCCGCTTGACGAAACGCTCCAGCTCTGCGCGCCGCTTGGCCAGCGGCTCCTCGGTCAGTGCATCGCCCTGCTCGTCGACGAGCATGTCGAACAGCACCATCAGCGCGGGATGCTCGCTCGCCAACTTATCGACGCGACTCTTCGCCGGATGGATGCGCAAGAGCAGATCGTCGAAGGAGAGCATCTTGCCGACGGGGATGACGATCTCCCCGTCGAGCACGAACCTCGGCGCATCGAGCGCCTCGAACGCTTCCACCAGATCGGGGAAGTACCGATTGAACGGCTGGCCCGACTTCGATCGCAGATCGACCTTGCCGTTGTCCTTGAACGCCAGACAGCGAAAGCCATCCCACTTCGGCTCGTACTGCCACTCGGCTCCCTCCGGGAGCTCGGCCACGAGCTTGGCTTCCATCGGAGCGTACTTCTTCGAGAGCGGAAGACTCATTTCAGGATCTTCTCGAGGTCGAAGCGCCCTTTCTTCGCCATCACCGGCGCCCACAGATCGCCGAGCTTCGCCAGACGCGCCGGCACGTTGTCGATGCGAAAATCCTCGATGGCGATGCCGCCCTCGATCTCGTCCCACGTGACCGGCGTCGAAACGGAGGCCATCGGGGTCGGACGGGGCGAGTACACCGATGCGAGCGTGCGGCCCCAGGCATTCTGGTTGTAGTCGACCAGGACGCGCCCCTTCGGACGCTTGGCGATGCGGTACTCGGCCGTCAGCGTCTTGGCGTTGCGCTCGGCCAGCACCTGCGCCAACTGCTTAGCGAAGGTCCACACCTCTTTCTGCAGCGGGCCGCGGACGATCGGGACGTAGACGTGAATGCCTTTGGAGCCCGTCGTTTTCGCGTAGGCACTCATGCCCAACGCGTCGAGCGCCTCGTGCACGATGAGCGCCGCGTCGCGTACCGTCGAAAAGTCGGCGCCGGGCACGGGATCGAGATCGAAGTGCAGGAAGTCCGGACGGTCGACATCGTCGCAGCGGGCGTACCACGGGTTGAGATCGATGCAGCCGAGGTTCACGACCCAGAGGAGCGATGCGAGATCCTGCACGATGGGGAAATCGATCACGCTCCCCGATCCGTGCTCGATCGCGCACGTCTCGATCCAATCGGGCCGGGGAGTCGGCGCGCGCTTCATGAAGAAGCATTTGCCCGACGCGCCATTCGGGTAGCGCTTCATCACCATGGCGCGGTCGCACAGGTGCGGCAGAAGATAGGGCGAGACGGTCGCGTAGTACTGCAGCAGATCGCGCTTGGCGATGCCGCGGTCCGGCCAGAACGGCTTGCCGAGGTTGGTGAGACGTACCGCGCGCGCCCCGACCCGCAGATCGACGTCACTCTCATCGGTCGGAATGACGACGGATCCCGCTGCTTTTGTGGATGATCGACTCGTCGGGGTTCGGGTCATGGGCCCCACAATAGCAAATCGAGCGCCAATGAATAGGCGCAAAATGGTACTAATTGCGGCGATCACGCACTCTCCCTACGTTTCCCCTCGCGACGCGCTACTTGCAGGGCTGACCGCCGACCGCCGACGACTGTCATGAACTTGATCGAAATCTTCGCGGTGGCCACCGGCCTGATCGCCGTGTTTCTCGCCACGCGCCAGAACGTCTGGAACTGGCCCATCGGCCTCGTCAATGTCGCGCTCTACGCCGTCGTGTTTTGGCAGTCCCGCTTGTACGCCGACATGGGGCTCCAGGTCGTGTACTTCGCGCTTTCGATCTACGGTTGGTACGAGTGGCTCTACGGCGGCAGCAACAAGACGGAACTTCCGGTCACGCGTTCGTCGCCCAGGTTGCTGCTCGAGCTCGCCGCGATCGCCATCGCCTTCGCCGTCATACTCGGCACAGTGCTCCACCGCTACACCGACGCGGCGTTGCCCTACATGGATTCGTCGCTCAGCTCGGCCAGCCTTGCCGCACAGTATCTTCTGACCAGGAAGAAGCTCGAGAATTGGATCGTCTGGCTCGTTGCCGACTTCTGCTACGTCGGGATGTTCATCTTCAAGTCGCTCTATCTCACCGCCGGGTTGTACGCGTTGTTCGTCGCGCTCGCGGTGATGGGCTACGTACAGTGGAAGCGGACGCTCGTCACGTGAAGCGCGTCGTGCTCACCGGCCCGGAATCCACCGGCAAGACGACGCTCGCGCGACGGTTGGCCGAGCACTACGGCACGGTGTGGGTGCCCGAGTACGCGCGTACTTACGTCGACGAAAAGCTGCACGGCGATCTCGGGGCGCTCTCAGCCGCCGACGTCGATCCGATCGCGCGCGGCCAGATCGCGGCTGAGGAGGCCGGCGCGCAAGGCGCCGAGCGCTTGCTCGTGCTCGACACCGATCTGGTGAGCACCGCGGTATACGCGGCGCACTACTACGGCCGATGCCCGGACTGGATCGATCTCGCCGCCACGGCGCGAGTCGCTGATCTCTATCTGTTGATGGACATCGACGTACCATGGATCGCCGACGCGCAGCGAGATCGGCCGCACGCACGCGCGCTTCTGCACTCGCAATTCTGTGAGGCGCTGGCGCAGCGCGGCGCGCGCGTCGTCGAGATCGCGGGCTCGTGGGACGAGCGCTATCGCCGCGCGATCGCGGCGGTGGATGCGCTCTATCTGGTCCGCACGATATAGACTCGCGCGCCCGGTTCGGTGACCAGCGTTCCGTCGGTCGATCGCACGCGTACCGTCATCGGAGTCGCCGCCAACCGGAAATAGTTTCCCGATCCGGATGTCGCCTTGGTGACCACCGAGCTGCCGTCCGCGAGCGAGGTGACGGTGAGCGGATATGTTCCGCTCGAGATCGCCGCCTCGACGTTGCGCATGTTCCAGCTCACGTATGCCGAGTTGGGCGCGAGGTTCGCCACGCCGAAATCGCTGGCGTAGTTGGCGATCATCCAGCCGCGCATGATCGAGTCGAAGGGCACGCCGCTGCGCGCGGCGAGATTTGCCACGCCCGTATCCGGTCCGGTGACGAGCCGGCGCGTGAAGGTCGGCACATCGCCACCGGCGAACTGATCGGCTGAAAAGCGTACGATCGCCCACGCGGCGCCGCGCACCGCGAGCGACCGGTCGGCGTGCGCGCTCGTTGCGCCGGCGGTGTCGGGACGCTGCAGCCACGGCTTGAAGCGGGCGAGGTTCTGCGCGAAGAACGCGTTGAAGTCGTTGCGCAGCGGCTCATCGTCGATGTCCGCGATGGTCAGCTTGCGCAAATCGGAAAAGCCGTGCTCCGCCCGTCCGACCAGCTCCTCGGCCAAGTGCGACAGCGCCTCATTGAGCCACGTCGCCTCATCCTTGGAGGCGCCGCTCTCGCGGATGCGCACCGCGAGGTTGATCATGTGCTGGAACTCGTGCGCGATGGTGCCTCGTGTTGCTTGTCGCACATCGGCGGTCGTGCGCTTGTCGCCGAACACCGCGCCCGGATCGGGTGCGAGCAGGTAGAACAGCTCGGCGATGTTGCTCTCGTTGCACGACGCGCGCGGGAAGAGATCTCCGCCGAAGAAGAATCCTTGCAGCACCGACTTCGAGTTGCGCGGCGTCTGCGCGTTCACTCGCGGGGTGAACAGGATGATGATCTTGCCGTTGAAATCGATGTCGCCCGGCGACCCGAAGTGCAGCGTGTCCGTCGGAAAGATGAAGGTGTCGAACTCGTTTGCGATGTCGACGAAGTCGGAGGACACGAAGCCGCCGCCCGGCGACAGGGTGTCTTGCGCGATGATCGCGTGATCGCTCACCGCCATCACCCGCGCACCGATGGTGAAGAAGTTCGTGCACGGCGTCTTGGTGCTGTCCGGCACACGAAGCGTCAGAATATCACCCACGCCGGGCGGCGCTTGCAGGCTGTAGTGCACGCCCGGTGCGGCCTGCCGAGCGGCGGGCGATTGGCGCGCCAGCGCACGCGCGTCCGCGATCGGCAGTTGGTGCTCGGCCGCGCGACGCACCGCCTCGAGATGCTCCGCGAACGACGGAGGCGCATCGCTTCCGCCCTGCGCGGCCACTACGTCGCTGGCGATCGAGGGCGAAACGGTCGCGCTAGCCGCTGTGCCTGCCGCCGCGCTGACCGAGTAGTTCCAGATCACATCGGGGCGTGTATTCGCGTTGGCGGCAACGAACATGTACTCAGCCGTGGGCGCGGTGCCCTGCACGCTCATGCAGTTCATCTGCGCCGGATTGCTGACGACGGCGACTTGGCCGATCTGGAGTGAGACCGGAACGCTCGATGCGGCCGTGCACGGCGTTCCCATCACGGCCGGACTCGTCGAATCGTGCGCACCACCACCACACGCCGCCATCGTAGCCGCACAAAGGATCAACACTACACGCTTCATGACCGCCCCTGCTGGATGTTCGGAAGTTCTTGGCGAAAACCAAGCCACCAGATCGATGACACGTGACGCACCGTATACCCTACTCGAGCTCGCGTGGCCAATCCTGTTTCAGCAGGCGAGAGAGCGCGCGGTCGGCCAGCAGACGTCCGCCGGTCTGGCAGCGGGCGCAGTAGTTCGTCTCATTGGTCGCGTAGCGAATGCGCTGCACCGGGGCGTCGCACACCGGACAGGGCTCACCGAAGCGGCCGTGGACCGCCATCTCTTCGTGGAACGCCGTGACCTTTTCGGGGAATTCGTCGCCTGATTCCGCGCGCAGGCGATTCGTCCATTCGACGAGCACGGCGCGCGTCGCTTCGATCAGGCGCGCGATATCGTCATCGCTCATGCGCGAGGTCAGCAGGACCGGGGACAGCCGCGCGCGGTGCAGAATCTCATCCGAGTACGCATTGCCGATGCCGCTGAACAGCCGCGGATCGGTGAGCGACCGCTTGAGCGTGTGGTTCTCGCCGCGCAATTGTGCCGCGAACGATTCTGTCGTGGCCTCGAGCGGCTCGATGCCGCCGCGATCGTGCTCGGCGAGCGCAGCCTCGCCGCGCAGGAGATGGATCGACGCGCGGCGCGTCGTCCCCGCTTCGGTGAGCACGAGCGTGCCGGATGGGAATTCCATCGTCGCCAGGACGAGCTTCTTTCCCGGAAGCTTTGCCCCGGACGCGCGCCAGCGTAGCCGGCCGGCGATCATCAGATGTATGACGAGAAAGAGATCATCCTCGAGCGCGAACACCACGCGCTTGCCGAGCCGGCGAACATCGTTGACCGCTTGGCCGTTCGCTTCGGCCAGGGGAGGGTCGAACGATCGCAGCACGAACGGGTTCGCGACGCGAATCTGCTGCAGCGGCTCGCCGAGGACGCGACGCTTCAGATGCTCAACGTAGATCTCGACATCGGGTAGCTCGGGCATTGGCTGGGCGTCGGGCGTCGGGCGTCGGACGTCGGACGTCGGGTGTGGGGCGTCGGGGCTCGGGCG
>JALZAE010000021.1 GCA_030948535.1 Gemmatimonadota bacterium
GGTGCCTGCCGTAGTCATGAGCTCCATTCGCCAACGATGAAAAGCGCCCCGTGCTTCCGCGCGGGGCGCTTCTCATTGCGCCGAGCATTGTTGAGAAAGTTCTCAGGCTTATTGAGTCGCGATTTCGCACGACTTGATTTCTGACCTAGCGCCGTATCCTCATCTCCTCCATGTTGCCCGACGGTACGAAAGCGCGGCGGACTCCGCGCAAGGAAAGAACCATGGACGGACGCAACAAAGCATCTGATGACGCCGGCGAGCACTTGACCACCTTCGCCGCGCTGCAGCGCCGCGTGCCGTCGATCGTCAAGCGCGTCAACGCCGATCAAGGCCTCGCGCTGCGCGCCGCCGCCAACCCACTGCTCGCGCTCGCCGAGATGGGCTACACGATGACGCCGGAGCTCGAGCGGGAAGTCGCGCTTCGCGTGCGCTTCGATCAGCCGACAATCGCCAAGCTCGACGCGCTCACCACGCGCATCCACACGCTCGCCGGCAAGACCTTCGACGTCGATTCGCCCACGCAGCTCTCGCGCGTGTTGTTCGAGCATCTCAAGCTCCCGCCGCTGCCTGCCGCCGCACAGCGCGTCGTCGTCGCCGAGGGGACGCTGGCGGCGCAGTCGGTATCGCGACCGACGGAGAGCGTACGCTTGAATCCGATCGACATTCCCTATCGGCCCGTTGGCGGCGTCGCGCCGCCCGATGCGCTCGAGGCGCTCAAGGGCAAGCATCCGGTCATCGCCCCGCTGCTCGAGTATCGCGCGATACAGGCAAGCGTGCCGCCCCTCGCGCCGCGCGAACTGTACGACCGCATCGCGCGCGGTGACGTGAACATGCCCAAGTTCAAGCTCCGCGCGACGCTTCGCCGCGGTCCGACGCCCGAGTAGCGCGCCATGCCCGATCTACATGGCTTCGAGGTCGTCGGCGAGCTGACGGTCGCCGTGCTCAACAACGTGCTCCTCGGCGCGTGGGACAACGGCAAGATTCCGCATAGCACGCCGATCGCCGCCAACACGCCGGTTGGTCCGTATCACGTGCATGACGGCACGGTCAACATTCCGCGTACCGGCTGCTCGCTCGTCATGGACGTGCCGGCCAACGGCGTCCGCGTCACGCTGCAGGCGGAAATCCAGGCGCAGATCGCCGACCCGCCGGTCGAGAGCGCGAGGTTCTTCGACATTTTCGCCGACATCTCGGTCTCAGTGCCGATCGGCGTTCTGCCGGATGACTCGAAGAAGGTCGCGGCGCTCCTCAACAACATTCCGCGGTCCGCCGTCAGCGCGGTGATCACCAGCGGCAATCCAATTCCCGCCCTGACCACCAGTGGCGTCGAGGAATACGTCCACAAGCAATATCACGACGGCGTGATCAAGGACCACTACGCGCAGCCCGGGGCGAGCTTCGGCGGCTTCTCGGCCGATGCGTGGGTGGATGTCTACGACGACGCGTCGAAGCCGAATCACCACATCACCGTCGTCGCTGTGGACAGCACTCACGTGAAGGTGCTGATCCCAATCCACCTCAAGCTCAGCAACATCACCGGCGCGGGCGCGGCGCTGTCGCCGATGGGCGTCGTCGCGAAGATCGCGCTCACGACGCCGCTCACTCAGACCCCGGGTTTCATCAAGGCGCCGATCAAGACCTCCGGCGTCGTGACGCTCGAGGGATTCGCCGCCGCGCCGGCGGTCGATCCAGAAGTCGGCGACTACGATGGCCAAGGGGCGCATTACTCTACCGCCCTCGGGTTCTTCCCGGCGCTCGAAAACGCGCTGAAGACGCAGATCACCAGCCGCGCGCAGGAAATCGCCAACGCCATCGGCGACATCACCATCGTCGTGCCGACGCAGGCCGATCTCGAAGGATTCATCGCCAATGAGGCGCACAAGGCGGTGATCAATCACGGCGATATCGGCCTCTGGACGCCCAATCCTCCGCCGGGCGGCGACGTCTCGCTTCGCAACGTCAAGCCGCAAGCGCTGTCCGATGCGATCGCTTTCTGCATCAACGACAGCCCCGGCGCCGCCTCGACGGCGATCGCGAACTTCATCCCCAGCGGATTCTCCTGCGGCATCGCGATCTCGGCCGCGAAGGTGATCGAGATCGTCCAGCAGCAGATTCACAAGCCGGAGTCCGAGGGCGGCTTCGGCACCGACTTTCCGAATACGCCACACCACGAGAACGCCGGCGGTCACGACGCCAAGGTGACAAAGCTCGATGTCTCGTTGCGCACGGGCTCCATCCACGTCGAGGGCGACGTGACGGTGGTCGACGCCATCGCCGATAGCATCGACGTCGATGCCAGCTTCGAGGCGGAGATCGGGCTGCAGTTCGAGGACAATCCCGACGGCAGCGGCACGCAGCTCGTCAAGCCCTTCACCATCAGCGAGGATGTCGATCTCTCGCTGCTGGCGTGGATTCTCTCCTTCCTCACCGGCTTCATCACCTTCGGCATCGTCGGCGGCATCATCGCGCTGGTAATCATGGCGGTCGTCGAAGGAATCGCTGAAAAGGTCGGCGGCACGATCATCCGCGATGAAGTGACGGGCCGCATCAAGGGCATCGGTGCGTGGCCGCAATCGCTCGACGGCATTGGCGAAGTACACGCACGATTCGAGAATCCGATTCTCATCGATCCCAGCGGCATTCTCTTCGCCGACGCCTATCACGTCGTCGCCACCTTCGCGTCAACCACCGACGCGCTCGCGGATGCCAACGGTCCCTACTCGGTGCCCGAAGGCGCCGAGGTCGAGTTCGACGGCCTGCCAATCAAGCCGAACACGACGTACTCGTGGGACCTCGGCGACGGCGCCGTGTTGCCGGGCGCTGTGGTCACGCACCGCTACGCCGATAACGGTCTCTACGTCGCCAAGCTGACGACGGTGGTGAACGAGAAGGGCGGCGTGACGACGCGGCACTTCGCCGCGGTGCGGGTGACGAACGTCGCGGCGACGGTTGACGCCGGCCCGCCGATCACGATCGATGAAGGACAGGTGACGGAGTTCACCGCGACCTTCACCGATCCGGGATGGCCCGACACCCACACGGCCATCTTCGACTTCGGCGACGATTCGTCGCCGGTCGTCGGCAGCATGACCGAGACCCACGCCGCGCCGATGGGGAAGGGCACGACGCAAGCGTCGCACGCCTACTGCGACAACGGTACCTACACGGTGACCGTGCGCGTGATCGATGATGATGGCGGCGTTGGCGTGGGCACCAAGATCGTCACGGTGCGCAACGTCCCGCCGACGGTGCACGCCGGCCCGGATATGTTCGCCTACGCGTGCACGCCGATCACGCTCGTCGGTCACTTCACCGATCCGGGCTGGTGCGACACCCATACCGCCACGTGGGACTTTGGCGATTGCACGCCGCCGCTGCCCGCGACGGTCCGCGAACGGCACGAGCCTCCGGAGGGATGCGGCATCGCCGCAGCAACGCATCGCTACGACAAGTGCGGGCACTTCTACGCCATCTGCACCGTCACAGACGACGACGGCGGCGTTGGACAGGACGCCATGATCGTGCGCGTCGTCGACGTGGTGAATGGCGGCTTCGAGGATGGCTTCCGCACGCGCGCGCTGGGCATCGTCGGTAACGGCTGGGAGGCGTACGCCGACGGGCCATCCGATCCCGCGGTGGCCGCGGGTACAACCCGCCTCGAGCCCGATCAGTTCGTGGTGCACGGCGATGGCCTGCGCGGCCAACGCTCGCAGCGCGTCGAAGGGACTGGATCCTATCGTGCCGGCATCTATCAATCCGTCGGCGCGAACCTGAGCTGGGACTATCAGGTCAGCGCATGGTTCCACGCGCGCGAGCCCGGCACGATCTGCTCGCTCGGGATCGATCCCGCCGGCGGCACCGATGCGAACGCGACGTCGGTAGTCTGGATGAACACGAACGATGTCACCGAGTGGACGCAGCTCGCGGTGCGATGCACGGCGACTGCGCGCGCCGTCACGATCTTCCTCGAGATCGATTCGGAGCAGCTCGCCGGCGACAGCAGCAGTTGGTTCGACGATGTGGAGCTGCTCCCGTATCCGTGCCCTCTGGGCGACGCGCCGCCGTGCAAGCCGCCGCAGGACGAATCGACGTGCGTCGACTGGAAGGATGAGGTACGTCCGCGCGTCGTCACGTCGCCGTACACGAAGAACGGATTCGTGTTCACGTCGCCGGGCGAGCCGCTGCACATCGTGATGTGGGGTCCGCCGCTGGGACAGATGAAGCTCGCGCTGCCGAAGCGGCTGCTTCAGATTCAACTTCCCTTCGCGGCCGATCGCGTGGTCGCGCACGTGTGGGCGGGCACGCAGCAAAAAATCGGCATGGAGGCGTTGAGCGCAGCAAACATCGCGCTCGGCGTCGCGACGTCGAGCGGGGTATCCTCGGCCGCGACGCCCGAGATGCTCGAGATTCGCGCGGCAGGGATCGCGGCGCTGGTGCTGGTCGGGGGCGGCGGAGAGGGGACGTTGGTGGATCTGTGCATCTACAAGGGTGACGATCGCTCGCCGAACGATCCGCACGATGGAGTCGTAACCGTGGTGGGCCAACCGCCGACGTCGGTCACGCCGGCTGGTGGTGGTGACAAGCCGAAGCCGACCGGCAATCCGGCGGTCGGCGTGTTGCAGGGTGGCGGGGCGGTGAGCGGGCGGCCGGTGCGCGGGGCGCCCGTGACGGGTAGCACCAAGATGAGCGGCGATTGCGGCTGCGGTTGACACATACCGATGTCTCCGCACAAATAGACTGCGGCGAACTTGCAAGGAGGTGGTATGGCGGACGGCAACAACACGATCAACATCGCGACCTGGCCCAAAGAGCCGCTCAACATCAACTCGGCGATGGACTCGACCGTGTCGGTGCGTGGGCAGGTGCCGATCTGCATCAAGCTCTGCGAGCCCATCTGCGCTAAGAGCGAATACTCGATCGGCATCACGATCTTCGACCGTCCGGTGGCGACGATCACGATCTCCGGGC
>JALZAE010000024.1 GCA_030948535.1 Gemmatimonadota bacterium
CCCCTCAGCCCTCAACCCCCAACCCCTCTTTCAGAATTCCGCCTTCCAGTGCAGGAACCAGGTCGTCTGTTCCACGTTCAGCGACCCCGACTGCGGCGAGCGGCCCTGGTAGTCGAGCGTCAGCGCCGTGCGAGGCGTCGGCTCCCAAAACACGCCGGCGATGAGCAGGCGATCATACGACGATAACGTGTTCGTCGTAGTCGATGTCGAGTTCGTGTTCGGCGTGAACTGATCGATGCGGCCGACGAGCCCGAAATTCGACTTCTCCTTCGCATCCATCCACTCGAGCGGGCGTGCGATCGCGAAGGCGCTGATCAGCTGGCCCTTTTGCTGGGTAACCGTGCGCGGACTGGTCACCGTGTTGGCGCCGCCCTCGAGGTCCTCCATGCGCTGAGCGTATTCGGCACCGAGGGTCAGGCGGCGATCGCGAATGCCGGTGAAGATGCCGAAGCGATCGCGCTGCAGACCATCGTTGATCGGGCAGTTGACGCACGTCACGGTATTGAACGTGCTCGCCTGGTACTTGCTGCCGGTGAAGCCCTTGTAGTACCACGGCGTGATGGCGAAGGTCTTGAAGTAGCCACCCATGGCCTCGGCGGTCGACAGCGGCGTGAGCGTCAGGCGGAGCGCGAAGTCCTTGAAGCGGTCGGTCTCCTGATTCGTGTAGCCGGGGCCGTTGGTGATCGTCGCGTACACCTCGCCCCACTTGTTCGGGAGCGTCACCAGCGACGCCAGGCCCAGGTCGGCCGACGAGAAGAATCCGTTCCGCTCGACCGCCGCTTGCGACAGATACCGCGGCCAGAACAGCTCCTCATGATCGATCACCACGTTGTGCAGCATGCCGATGCGGGCGAGCGCGTTGAATCCCTTCACGTCACCGATGTCGTTGGCAAAGTTGTACTGGAGATAGCCGTACTTGAGGCGCACGACCCAGCCGGCATAAAACCCGTTGTTCGCCGTGTTGGTCTGCTGGAAAATGTCGGTGGTGGCGCGAATGCTCATGCGCTCGCCGACCGGCATCCTGAACGTGAGGTAGACGCGCTCGATCTCGAACTTGTTCGGACTATTGCCGCCAAGTCCCGCCTTCGATGCCGAGTCCGTCTTGTATTGGTAGTTCCCCAAAATGAGTCCCGAGAAATCCAGCTGCGGCGTCACGGCCTTCACCGCACCGGAATCTCTCTGCTGCGCGGACGCGGCAACGGGCGCGAGTACGAGAGCTGAGAGCGCGAACAGCGTGAGCGAACGGAGAGAAGACATTGATTGAAAGTAGTGAGAGGGAAACACAACAGCTGCGTGCCGCGCTCACCGTCGAGCGCCGCACGCAGCTTTGTCGTGACTAGCGCGAGGCCACCATTTTGATCTCGGCGAGACGCTTATGCAGCATCGTGACCATGCTGGCCGGAAGCGGAGCGTAGTCGAGCGCGCCGGCGGACTTCTCACCCTCGACGAGCGCCCAGCGAATGAAGTCGACGAGCTTCTTGCCCTTGTCGGCGTCCGGCTGGTTCACGTAGACGAGCAAGTAGGTGAAGGAGCTGATCGGGTATGCACCTTTGCCCGCGGCGTTCACGATCGAGATACGATAGTCCGTGTTCGCCGGCAGCTTCGCGGCGGCTGCCGCGGCCGCGGCCGTCACCGACTCGAGGGTGGGCTCGACGAATTCACCGTCCGCGTTCTTGAGCGACGCGTACGCCAGCTTGTTCTGCTTGGCGTAGGCGAGCTCGACGTATCCGATCGCGCCCGGGAGCTGCTTCACTTGGCCGGCGACGCCTTCGTTCCCCTTGCCGCCAAGTCCGACCGGCCACTGCAATTCCTTTCCCTTGCCCGGCGCCGTCGCCCACGTTTGGCTGACCGCGGCGAGATAGTCGGAGAAGATGTACGTGGTGCCGCTGCCGTCCGAGCGGTGCACGACCAGAATGTCGGTCGACGGGAGCGACACGCCCTTGTTCAGCGCGACGATGCGCGCGTCGTTCCACTTGGTGATCTTGCCGAGGAAGATGTCGGCGATGACGTCGCCGGTGAGCTTGAGCTGCGTCTTCACGTCGGGAAGGTTATATGTGATCACCACCGCGCCGAGCACGGTCGGGATGTGCATCACCGGTCCCTTGAGCTTGGCGATCTCCGCATCGCTCATCGGCGCATCGCTGGCGCCGAAGTCGACCGTGCCTTCAGTGAGCTGTCTGATGCCGCCCCCGGAGCCGATCGACTGATAGTTGATTTTCACGCCGGTCTTCGCGGCGTAATCGGAGAACCACTTGGTGTAGAGGGGATTTGGAAACGTTGCGCCGGCGCCGGTCAGATCCTGCGCGGCGGCAGCGGTGGCGCCGAGGCCAACAAGCAAGCCGGTGGCGGCGAGGCGAAGCATGCGAGCAGTCACGAGTAGCTCCGGAGTGGATAGTGCGATGTGAGCGAGGGTAAGCTCACGCGGCCCCGTAAAGACATCGTCCGTTACGCGTAACGACTGGGTCACGCCGATTCAGCTTCTTAGCGTCGGCGAAACGCCCGCCTCCGTTTGTAACAGTCCCGTGACTTATGACCATCCAACTCGAATGGCCGTTGAGGCAAATCTCCGCTGGTCGTAGCCTTCGAAACAGCCAATCGGACAGTGAGAGCATGCAGCGCGAAATACGACTCAACGACGACGCCGGAATCTCCTGGCGGATCTGCGAAGTGCGGTCGGGCGATCCCAAGCCCCGCAAAGGCGTTCGGGTGGATCCGAAGAACGAGCATACCCGGCATCGCGGTCTCTATTTCTTCTCGCGGTACGAGACCAAGCGATTGGTCGATTTTCCCGCCGACTGGTCCAGCCTCACTCCGAAGGAGCTGACCGCATTGTGTGAAGGGGCCGAGTCGCTCCGAAACGTCGAGGCGATGACAGATGAGCGCGCGGTCCCGGCATCGGAGATCGCACGGAGACCCTGAGAGAGTCCTGGGCGCGCCGCACTGAGCGAGTTCGGTGACGCGCGCGCGGCATGACGGGTTCCTGCTACGATACCTCAACATGTCACGCCACCGTCTCGCTGAAGGCTCATGATGCGCCACCTCTCTCGATTCGCGATCGTCGCCGTCTGCTCGGCGAGCGCGCTCACCGGATGCCAGGACTCGACGGCGCCAACCGTCGTCTCGACATACGTCCTGCGCGCGCTCGGATCCACGCCGGTACCTGCGCCGGAAGGAGCGTCGCCGGACTATCTCCTCGTCGCCGACACGATGCGCTTCCGTTCCGACGGCATCGTCACCCAGACCATCACTCGGCAAATGCCCGACGCGGCAGGCGCCACGACGCGAACGCACGGCACGAGCACCATGCACTACACGATCGATGGATCGGTCGTGCACTTCTCGGTGACCTGTCCCCCGGGCGCCGACTGCATTCGGACGCCCATGGGAACGCTGATCGACTCGAAGCTCGACATGTTCTACGATCCGGGCCTGCCGCCGATTTACCACTTCGAGCGCATCAGTCCCTAGCGAATACCCGCGGTTGATTTGCAGCGGCAGTTTCGCCGTTGCAGTATCTGCGCCTTTTCTGCGGCGCCTTCGCGGTTGCCTTGTTTTTCTCTCCACTCCGTGCAGTTTGTCGAGAGGTGCCCCGTCGCTCCGCGGCTCTCAACTCTGCGCGTGACTCATGCATAGACTTGCTCGCCCGCTCTCCCGCCGTGCGATGATCGAATCCGCTCTCGGATCCGCCGTCGCGCTCACCTTGAGCCCGCTCGACGCATTGGCGCGGCAGCTCGCCCAGAGCGCGCCGCTCATCGAGCGTGCGATTCCGTCGAGCGGTGAAAAGATTCCGATCATCGGCATCGGCACGGCGCGCCGCTACGACGTCGCCACCGCGCCCGAGGCCCGCGCACCGCTCGCGGAAGTGCTCAAGCGCTTTCCGGAGATGGGCGGCAAGGTGCTCGATACCGCGCCGTCGTACGGTGCCGCCGAGAGTGTCATCGGGGACATCACGAGCGAGCTCGGCAATCGATCGAAGCTCTTTCTGGCGACCAAGGTCGCGATGCGCGGTGGCGGGAGTGACCTCTCGGCGGCGACGCGACAGATGGAGGATTCGATGCGCCGCCTGCACACGGATCGCATCGACCTGATGCAGGTGCACAACCTCGGCAACGTCGAGCTGCTGCTGCCCCTACTGCGCGAATGGAAAGCTGCCAAGCGCATCCGCTACATCGGCGTGACGACGGGCTCGGAGAACCAGCACGATGCCCTGGTGCGCTACATGGAAACGCAGCCGATGGATTTCATCCAAGTGAACTATTCGGTCGACTCGCGCTCTGCCGCGACACGCGTGCTACCGCTCGCCGCCGACAAAGGGATTGCCGTGCTGATCGATCTTCCCTTCGGGCGCACGACCGTCTTTCAGAAAGTGAACGGCAAGCCGCTTCCCGATTGGGCGGCGGAGATCGACTGCGCGACGTGGGCGCAAGTCTTTCTCAAGTACATCGTGTCGACGCCAGGCGTCACGTGCGCGATTCCGGGCACGGCGAAGGTCGAGTACCTGGTCGACAACCTCGGCGCCGCGCGCGGGCGGATGCCCGACGCGGCTATGCGAAAAAAGATCGAGGCGTTCTTCGACGGACAGTGAGTGGGCGCGCGAGGAGCTACGCTTTACGGCTTGGCTGCCGTCGATTTCGCCGGCGTCATCTTGAACAGCGGCAGATACTGGCCGTAGCCCTCTGCTTCCAGCCTGCTCACCGGGATGAACCGCATCGCCGCCGAGTTCATGCAGTAGCGCAGGCCAAGCGGCTTCGGGCCGTCGTCGAAGATGTGGCCGAGATGCGAATCCCCATGCACCGAACGAACCTCGGTGCGCTCCATCCCAAACTGCCGGTCGGTCTTCGCATGCACGTTCGCCGGCTCGAGCGGCTTGGTGAAGCTCGGCCACCCGGTGCCCGATTCGTACTTGTCGAGTGAGCTGAACAGAGGCTCGCCGGTGGTGATCTCGACGTAGATCCCCGCCTCGTGGTTGTTCCAGTACTCGTTGCGGAACGGCGGTTCCGTCGCCTCATGCTGCGTGACGTCGTACTGCATCGGCGTCAGCTTCTGCTTCAGCTCGGCGTCGCTCGGCTTCTTGTAGTCGCGCTTGACGACCTGCTGCATCGACGTGGCCGGCGGTGCCTTTGCAGTCTGCGCGCTTGCGACGTTCATCGTGACCGAAGCAGCGAGAACGAACGCCGCCGCGGACAATACTCGAGAATGATTGCTCATCATGTTGCTCCTGACGCGAAAACTGCGTGTATGCCGTCTTGGTGAAACCGTCTTCGTGAACCGTCTTCGTGAACCGTCTTCGTGAAATCTGTGGTTTCGCTGCGCTGAATCTGTGGTTCCACACTGCCGGTGATAATCGAAAAGCCCGGAAAAAGGTTCCAGACTGCAGTTCCTGCCGGGTCGTGCCGAAACTCTGCTGCAACTGCTGTTCTCGTCGCACCTTCGACGGAGTAACGATGCAGCTTAGTGGATGCAGTAGTTGCGGGGCCTCTTCGTACGCGAGTCAGTTGGTGGCCTATCTTCAGGGGCAGCAGACGCCGGCGGATACGCAACCGAAGAGCATGCTGGCTCCAAAGGCTACGCCCATGCTCAGAGATTCGGTGGAACTCTCTGATGCGGGGCTCGCGCTCTCACTGAAGAAGCCCTGAACGGGTTGAGCGCAGGCCTCAGGTGAGGTCACGGACACGTGGCGGAGTCCCTCGCCTCCGCCACGTCGTGCGTTCAACCCATTCGTTCTGCCGATCGCCTACTTCTGAATCGAGCCGACCAGCACCGGCGCGTCGCGATACAGATCCGGCAGCTGCTTCTTCAGATTCACGACCTTCGGCGCATCGTTGATCATGATGTACGGCTGATACGGATGCTGCGTGGCGTAATCCTGGTGGTACGCCTCCGCATTGTAGAAGCCCTTCAGCGGCACTATCTGCGTCACGATCGGCTGCTTGAAGGTGTTCGCCTTGGTGAGCTGATCGATGTACGCCTGCGCGATCTTCTTCTGATCGTCGCTCGCGTAGAAGATCGCCGAGCGATACTGCGTGCCGTGATCGGGGCCCTGATAGTTGAGCTCGGTCGGATCGTGCGCGACGGAGAAGAACACGCGCAGCAATTGTCCGTACGACACGACCGACGTATCGAACGTCACCTTCACCGACTCGGCGTGCCCGGTCGTCCCGCTGCTTACCTCATCATAC
The DNA here is from genome assembly GCA_030948535.1 of Gemmatimonadota bacterium. Classification (GTDB taxonomy): domain Bacteria; phylum Gemmatimonadota; class Gemmatimonadetes; order Gemmatimonadales; family Gemmatimonadaceae; genus JALZAE01. The sequence goes on from JALZAE010000024.1 coordinate 6,180, forward strand.
GTCGCGGTATTGGCCGCGCCGCCGGCGTAGCCCGAGATGGCGCTCGTCACGCCCTTCACGTGCTGGAACACCGCCTGGATTCCCCAGAAGCAGCCGCCGGCGAATACGGCGACCTGCTCCCCCTTCGCCGACCCGAGCGCATTGTCGACCGTCGCCGCGGGAACCGGGACCGCCGCCGCGCCGCCGCGGCTGGCAAACAACATCGCCGCGAGCACGGCGGCGCCGAGCGCCGCGGTCCCGCGAGTGAATGACTGAGCCATGGTTCAATTCTCCTGTTTTGTATCGAGCAGTTCTACCTGGTATATACGCTTGTCCGACCCGTTTGGATCGTCTTTCTACCTCACGTCCCGCCAAACCACTCGTAGCCCTGGTCGCTCCAGTAGCCGCCATTTCGAGCCGGCATGAAGACGATCTTGGTGAGGTACTTGGTGTTCTTGTAGCCGAGCTTCTCCGGCGAGTGCAGCCGCGCCGGCGCGCCGTGCATGGGGCCGAGCATCTGGCCGTCCATCCCATAGGCGACGAGCGTCTGCGGATGCATCGCCGTTCCCAGATCCCAGCTCTCGTGGTAGTCGTTGTCGAACGACTGAAAGTCCACGTACTGCGCATCCGGCGTCGGTTCGACGAGGCGCGCGAGGTCGCTCAGGCGCACGCCGGTCCACTCGGCGACGGCGTTCCAGCCCTCGACGCAGTAGTGGTTCACGCGCTGCGACACGCCCTTCATCTTCGTGAGGTCCTCGAGCGAGAGCGTGACGGGCTTCTTCACCGCGCCGCTCACCTCCAGCATCCACTTGCCGCGCTTGCTCTCGTCCCACACCGGCACAGCGTCGGAGATGAAGTAGCTCGGGAATGACTTGCCGGCGTTCTTCGCGCTCCTGCGCGCCATGTCGCGAGCACCTTTGCGCAGCAGCAGACGCTCCACCGATTCGTTCTTTCGCTCGGCGAAGTTGAGCAGGCCGTCGGCCCAAGCGGGCCCGTTGGAGCCGCACGCGGCGAGAAACGCCGACAGCGAGAGTCCGCCGAGCTGCATGAAACGCCGGCGATCGAATGCGCCGTTCCCGGGGTCCCGCTTCATGTCGATGCCTCCGATGTGCGCTTGCGCGGAAAGAGATGATAGAACGGACGCGCATTCCGCTCCTCGGGCGAGTTTGCCTCGTTGTACTTGCCCGTGATCATCGACCGCATCGAGTACGGGTCGACGGCGAACACCATGAACACGTGCACGGCCGATAGCGCGACGAGCGCCGTCATCGCCATGAAGTGCCAATAGCGCGCCCAGACGTAACCGCCGAACAGCGACGTCAGAAAACCGAGCTCCACCGGCTTCCAGATCGACATCCCGCTCAGCACCAGCACCACGGCGATGATCGGCAGGAGGAAGTACGTCCCCTTCTGCATCGCGTTGTGCTTGCCCTGATGCGGATGCGTCTTTCGCACGAAGAGATAAAACTTGATCATCTCCAGCGCGTCACGCGGATCGTTCTTGCGCGGCACCAGATCGCGCCATTCACCGTGGAGATAGATGAAGCCGAGGTAGATGAGCCCGTTCACGACGAGCACCCACATCATCGCGAAGTGCCAATGACGGGCGCCGGCGAGCCAACCGCCAAACGTCGCCCACTTTGGAATCGGCTTGTGCTCGAACGGATAGCAGCAGAAGGTCTCGCCCTTGCGCGCGAAGGCCGGATAGGCGTTGAAGATCTGCAGGCCGCTGCCGACCATGAGCGTGATCGCCAGCGCGTTCACCCAGTGCGTGACGCGCACGATCCAGTGATGACGCTTGACGACCATCGGCGTCGGCGGTTCAGCCGTCGCGACGCCCGGCGGCGTGCCCATAGGCGGCATCGGCGCGACGGGCGCGGTGGCGGGTGGAGGAATGGGGGCATCAGACGTCATTTAGGCTCCATGAATGGCTAGGGCTTGGGGGGTTGGGGGTTGGGGCGCCGAATGGATCGACTTCGCGCCCAACACCTACCCCTTTAGCCCCCAACGCCCTGCTCTGCGAGCAACTGCTTCACGACCGTCTCCTGCTCCTCGTAGCTGCCTTCGCCGAAATGATGGAAGCGCACGCGGCCCGACTTGTCGACGTAGTACGCGGCCGGCCAGTACTGATTGTGCCAGCGATTCCAGATCGCGTACGAGTCATCGATCACAACCGGATAAGTAATGCCGAGTCGCTTCACCGCGTTGCGCACATTCGCCTCGACACGCTCGCGCGGTAGCTCCGGCGTATGCACGCCGATCACGATCAGACCCTTGTCGCGATACTTGGCGTCGAGCGCCTTCACGTGCGGCAGCGTGTTGAGGCAGTTGTAGCATTCGAAGGTCCAGAACCAGACCAGCACCACCTTTCCCTTCAGCGTTTCAGGGGTGAGGGGCGCCGAGTTGATCCACGCGCTGCCGCCCGCGAAATCCGGCAGCCCGCCGAGATCCTCGAGCGTCACGTGCTTCACCACCGACTCAACCGGCAGCCCGATGTCGATCGCGGTACCGCCCGGCTTCGCGCCGCCGAGCGCGCTGACAAGGAGCTGCTCGGCGCGAGTGGTCGGCAGGATCTCGCCGGTGGCGTAGAGCGAGCGGTCGAGACCAGTCGCGATCACGAGTACGCCGGCCAGCGTCAGCACGCCGAGGCCGCGCCGTACCCAGCGCTCGGCGGCGAGCGTAGTGCGCAGGCGGGCGAGCAGCTTGCCGCCTGCCATCATCACAAGGGCGAGCGCGGTGACGGTTCCGGCGGCGAACGAGATCGCCAGCAGCGCCACCCGAACGTCGGCGCCGCTGAGCGCGGCGGTGCTGACGACCAACCCGAGAATCGGGCCTGCGCACGGGGCCCAGAGCAGCCCGACCGCTGATCCAATGACGACATTGCCGAGCACATCGCCGGCGCCCGACGTGCGCGGGCGGGATGCCCAGCTGTCTAGCCGGGCGCCGAGAGCGACCATGGGACGCGTGCCGATTTCAGCAATGCGCGGCACGAGCAGGCTCACTCCGACCAGAGCGAGTAGCACGAGCGCCGCGATCCGCCCGACGTCGTTCGCGCGGGCGACCCAACCCGCGCTCACCGTGGCGAGCGAGATGATCGCGGCGAAGGTGAGTGCTAGTCCGGCGAGCATGGGCACCGTTGCCCGGAAGAATGGGCGGCCCGTGCGCGCGAAGACGAACGGCACGATGGGGAGCACACACGGACTGAACATCGCGAGCACGCCACCGAGAAACGCCAAGAGCACCACAGGAGTCTCCACGAGAGACGGGACCGAACGAGAATGGCGAGGTCGCGCGAAAGGTTCCGCGCGCGCCGGCCGCCGTGTTTGCTACGAGCGCGAGACGCTATCGCGCCACGGAACGTTGAGCATGACCGTCACACCGCCGCGCGGTCCGTTCTTCAGCTCGAACAGATGGCGATCGCCATAGAGATTGTCGAGTCTGGCGCGGGTGTTGGCCAGCCCCACGCCCGATGAACCGCCATTCGAGTTCGTGCTGATGCCCGGCCCGTCGTCGGAAATGGTGAGCCGGAGCTCGTTCTCCACCCGACGTGCTACGATGTCGATGCGCCCGCCGGATTCACGCTGCGAGATGCCGTGCCGGATCGCGTTCTCGACCAACGGTTGGAGCACGAGCGTCGGCAGCATCCCGTCGCGCGCCGCGGGATCGATGTCGAGCCCTACCTGCAATCGCTCCTGAAAGCGCATCTGCTGGATGTCGAGGTAGCAGCCGAGTATCTCGAGCTCGCGCGAGAGGGTGACCTCCTGCGTGGCTTCGAGGTCGATCGACAGGCGAAGCAGCTCGCTCAGGCGCGCGATCATGCGATCGGCGACGTCATTGTCGTGCTCGCGCACCAGCACCGAGATCGTGTGCAACGTGTTGAACAAGAAGTGGGGGTGGAGCTGCATGCGCAGCACGTCGAGCTGGGCGTGCGCCAGCCGGCTCTCGAGATGCGCCGCGCGAATCTCGCGCTCGCGAAAGCGCGAGTGGTACTCGAGCGCGTAGCCCACGCCGAGGATCGACCAGTAGACCAGCACGTTGAGTGGAAGCGTGTCGAGAATCGTCGGCCAGCCGGGCGTCGGCAGCCACGACACCGCCTGCCCGATCCAGTAGCGCAGCGTGACCTTCGCGAAGGCGATCGCGACGGCGAAGACGAGATGCAGCACCACCACGCGCCGCCATCGATCGCGCGCGATCGAGAAGCGCGAGCCGAGCCAGAGGACGAGGGGCGCGAGCAGCGCCCACAGGTACCAGTCGGCCAGCATCGTCGCGAGCGTCGCAGCCCACTCCGCGACGGGAGGCGGTCCGCCGGCGCGGCCGTGGCCGTAGCCGCTCATCAACGCGTAGACGAGCGCCGACAGCGCCGTGAAGAGCGCGGCGATCATCGTCCAGAACGCGGCATACGATGACCAGCGCCACCAGGTACGGCGTGGCGCCATCATCGGAGGGGGAGCTGGAGTGCGCTCGGGCATCGCTGAAAAGTACGACGCGGTTGCGGAGGGATGGTGCGAGCACGACATTCGCCGAAATGGCTACCCGCGTTCTGATTGTCGACGACGAGTCCATCGCTCGCAAGGGGATCCGCACCTTGCTCAAGGGCGATCCCGACATCGTCATCGTCGGCGAGGCGGCGAATGGCCGCGAGGCCGTGGGGGCAATCCGTGAGCTGAAGCCGCAGCTCGTCTTTCTCGACATCCAGATGCCGGAGCTCGATGGCTTCGGCGTGATCGAGCAGGTTGGCGTCGATGCCATGCCGGCGACCGTCTTCGTGACGGCGTACGACCAGTACGCACTCGCCGCGTTCGACGTCCACGCGGTGGACTATCTGCTCAAGCCCTTCGACCGTACTCGCTTCGCGCGGGCACTGTCGCGAGCGAAGAAGCACCTGCAGCAGCCCGAGAGCCCGGGACTCGGACCCGAGGCCTCGGCGATGCTTCAGGCGATGCGCGATCGCAAGCGGTACAGCGACCGGCTGCTGGTGAACAGCGGCGAGCGCATCGTCGTCGTCAAGACGTCGGCCATCCAGTGGATCGAGGCGGCGGACAACTATGTGAAGCTGCACGTCGCCGGCGCGGTGCATCTGATGCACGAGAGCATGCGCGCGCTCGAGCAACGGCTCGACCCCTCGGCCTTCGTCCGCGTGCACCGCTCGGCGATCATCAACGTCGATTGCATTCACGAGATTCAGCCGTGGTACGCCGGTGCGCTGATCGTGGTGCTGCAGAGCGGCCAGCGGCTCACGGTGAGCCGATCGTATCGTAAGCGTCTGCTCGCGCTCGATCAGCCCGCGGCGTAGAAACAGTCACGATCCCTTCGTCGACGGCGAGGGCGAGCAGCCGCTGCTGCAGCAGCTTGCGGCCGCGATGGAGTCGCGAGCGCACCGTGCCGACCGGAATGCGCAGCATGTCGGCGATTTCCTGATACGAGAAATCTTCGACGAAGTACATCGTGGCCACGGCACGGTAGTCGTCGGGGAGATTCTGGATGGCCGTCATCACTTGCCCGGTGCGCATGCTGGACAACGCGGCGCGCCAGGTGTCGTGGGCGATCGGACGGCGCTCACTCGCATCGCTCCCATCGATCAGCGCCAGCTCGATCGCATCATCGAGCCCAACGGATCCCCGCTCAGGCTTGAGCTTGCGATGACGGGCGAGGAAGGCGTTGTAAAGGATGCGAAAGAACCAGGCTTTGAAGTTGGTGCCCGGCTGAAACTGCGAGAATCCGCGGCAGGCGTTGAGCACGGCGTCCTGGAGGAGATCCTCCGCGTCCGCGCGATGCCGCGTGAGGTTGAGCGCGGCCCCGAATGCGGCGTCGAGCAACGGATGCAGCTGCGATTCCAGCGACCCAGACATGAGACCACACTCCGAATAGCGTACGCCGCGGATGGTAGCCGGAGCGCGACATGGTCTCTACGAATATTCCGCGAAGGCCGCGGATGCGTGGGTGAGTGGTCGTGTGGCTGGGTGACCGCGGAGCCGCGGATCTCACTTTGGCTCGGCTAACTGCGAAAGGCAGCCGCGGATTTCCGCAGATGATCGCAGATCTGCTCCGCTCGCATCCGAGCCTCATCGGACGAAGCCGGCTTCGTTTATTTTTGTACACAAACAAAAAGACGGAGCGTGGCGCGAGAATCTTCCCCTCGTCCCGATCGATCCGCGTACATCTGCGGTGGTTTCAACCGGTGAGTGCAACACTAGGTTTGCATTCATCGGAGGATGGAATGAGTACTCAGCGGACACGTTTCACGGCGGCACAGCGAGCGGTCTTGTGGGCGCGGTTCAAAGCGGGGGACACGCTGGCGGAGATCGCCGCAGCGCTCGGCCGGCATCCAGGGACGGTGCAGAATGTTGTGCGGGCTGCGGGCGGGTGTGCGCCACGCGCGCGGCAACGCGCCGCTGGGGCGCTCACGGCGGAGGAGCGCGAGACCATCGCGCGCTGCCTCGAGACCGGCCTTGGGGTTCGGGCCATCGCGCGACTCCTCGGCCGCGCGCCGTCGACCGTGAGTCGGGAGCTCACGCGCAACGGCGGGCGCGCACGGTACCGGGCCGTGAGCGCCGAGACGCGAGCGGAGCAGCAAGCCGCGCGGCCCAAGCGCTGCCGGCTGGCGCGCGGTGGCCGACTGCAGCGGCTCGTCGCGGGGAAACTCGCTCGCGACTGGTCGCCCGCGCAGATTGCCGGCTGGTTGTATCGCACCTATCCATCCGCGCCCGAGCTCCACGTGTCCGCCGAGACCATCTATCGCTCGCTCTACGTGCAGGCGCGCGGGGCACTCAAGAAAGAACTCACGGCGCATCTGCGCTCCCACCGTGTGCATCGCCGCGCCCAAGCGGCCGCGGGCCGGCCCTCCCGGCGCGGGCAGATCGTGGGGGCGATCTCGATCGCCGAGCGGCCGCCGGCGGCCGAGGATCGCGCGGTGCCGGGCCACTGGGAAGGCGATCTGCTCATGGGTGCGGGCCAGTCGGTGATCGCGACCTTGGTCGAGCGGCACTCGCGGTACGTGCACCTTGTGCGCGTGTCGAGTAAAGAAACGACGGCGGTGGTCGATGCGCTGATCCGCGAAGTGCGCCGGCTCCCCGGCCAGCTCATGGCGACGTTGACGTGGGACCGCGGGCACGAGCTGGCGCAGCATCAGCGCTTTGCGGTGGCAACGGATGTAGCGGTCTACTTCTGCGATCCGCAGAGTCCGTGGCAACGCGGCTCCAACGAAAACACGAATGGCCTCCTTCGGCAGTACTTCCCGAAGGGCACGCCGCTCAGCGGCTACACCCAGCGCCAACTGGATACAGTGGCGCGCCGCCTCAACACCCGCCCGCGGCAGACGCTCGAGTTTCGCACACCAGCCGAAGTCTTGAACGACGCTGTTGCACTCACCGGTTGAAACCACCGCGGA